>CACYDD010000100.1 GCA_902773065.1 uncultured Ruminococcus sp.
ATATATTCATGTGACGATCGTAAAAGAAAATCCTGCAAAGGATCTTAAAATCACGAATTCTCCTGGAGCTTTGGAGCTGAATGATACATTCCAGCTCACATATGAAGCAAATCCGACCCATTCAGGTGATGGATATGATTTTGGTGCAACCGACGAATTCAGATGGGAATCAAGTAACACCAAAGTTGCAAAAGTAGATGGAACCGGTATGATCACTGCTGTTGGTAAGGGTGATGCTACCATTACAATTTATGGCGAGGGAGAAAATATCAAGGCAAGCTGTGTGATCAGAGTTTTGACAAAGGCAACATCAATTAGATTCAACACTCAGACAGTTTCAACAAGAATTGGCATTGATAATGAACTGACAGCAATTATGGATCCGGCAACAGCTGATGAGGAGATACTCTGGTCATCTGCAAATGAAAACATTGCTACTGTTAAGGCTGTAAATACAGGCAGCTTCACTAATCAACAGAAAGCAATTATAACAGGTATCAGCAAAGGTACAGTTGAGATCACAGCAAAAGCAAGAAATTCTGGTGTTGAAAAGAAAATCACCTGCATTGTTGCAGATAAGATCGATTCCTCCGGTGTGACCCTTACTACAGAAGAAAATGGAGTAATCAAAGAAATCGGAGAAGGCGATACGGTTCAGGTATTTGATCAGCATCAGATCACAATTAACGGTGAACTAAAAGCTACAGACGGCTCAACCCCGGACGATACACTTGTCTGGGAAGTTCTGAATAATGGTGCAAACAACGGAGATTATGTTTCAATTCAGAATCAGGATAATAAATCCATCACATTGAATGGTTTTGACAGAGGTATTGTTCAGGTAAAGGCAAGTTCGAGTGCAAACCCGTCTATCAGTAAAACCTTCAATCTGGAAGTATTGAAAAGTGCTACACGCGGCAGTATATTAAGTCAGGAAAGTGGTACTTCCAACTTCAAAAAATCATTGAATGTCGGTTCAGAGATATCTCTCATTGCCGATATTACAATAAATTCAAATCAGCCTTATGATCATGATGATACAATCGATAGATGGGAGTCAAGTAATACGAATGTTGCAACTGTTGACAACAGTGGTAATGTAAAGATAGTAGGAGAAGGTTCTGTAACAATTAAAGCAATTACTGCTTCGGATTACATGACTTCTGTTGCTCTTACCGGTTTCACAACTTCAAGTGTGGTGATCACAAATGTTAAAGCAGGTGATCCGCTGCCGACTGCAACGATCACATTTGACAATAAAAAAACAGGCTATATTCAGCTTGGAGCAACAGTTCAGAATGAAAAACGAAATACTGTCAGCAATTGTCCTGTTACATGGATATCGGATGATGAAACAATTGCAACAGTCGATTCAACAGGTAAAGTAACCGGTGTATCTCTTGGTGAAACTACGATTACTGCAAAATCGGGTAATAAAGAAGATAAATGTACAGTAATCGTTACTTTTCCTCTTTCCAATGCAAGTATCACAGTCAGCAGTATCGAATACTCACCGATCGTTACAGAATATAAACCTCCGGTAGAGGTTAAGGATGCTGATGGAGAGCTTCTTATAGAAGATGTTGATTACAGACTTGAATACAGCAATAATACCGAAGTTGGTAAGCAGGGAACAGTAAAAGTAATTGGTCTGAATTACTATACAGGCAAAGAAGGTTCAAGAACATTCAGTATCACAACCAAGTCGATCAAAGCATCAGATGTGATTAAATCTACGATTGATGAGCAGGAACTCACAGCTGAAAATAAGTCTACCGGAGTTCAGCCGGACATCACAATTACACATGATGGTGTTACACTTGTAAAAGATGTTGATTATACCCTTGCATATTCTAATAACAGAGTTCCCGGAACTGCAAAGGTAACAATTAACGGTAAAGGCAAATATAAGGATAACGCAACAAAAGAATTCACTATCTATTGTAAACACACAAAAACAACCGAAAGTATCACAACACAGCCTACCTATGAAAAAACAGGTATCAAAACATATACTTGTGATATATGTAGTCATAAGGATACAGAGGTAGTTCCTGTTCTTAGCAGAACATCTTTGGCAAGTTGTGTAGTTACTCTCAGTCAGTCAACATTTACCGAAAATGGTGCTGCACAGTATCCGGTTGTAAAATCAGTGCAGAAAGGTACTACAACGCTTACCGAAAATAAAGATTACACCGTTGTCTATCAGAACAGATCCAGCACTTCATATGGTACATACAAGATTACCATAACCGGTATAAATGCTTATAGCGGCAGCAAGGATGTAACTTACACAATCAAGAAGAAAACAATCGGAAGTGTAACTCTTGCAGCAACCCGCTTTGTCTATAACGGTAAGGCAATCACAACTTCCGTTACAGTCAAGGATAATAATGGTGTGTCCGTTCCTTCAACCGGATATAGTGTATCTTACAGTTCTAATGTGAAAAAGGGTACAGCAAAACTGACCGTAACAGGTAAAGGCAATTATTCAGGTTCTGTTACAAGAAGCTTTACGATTGTTGCAGCCAACCTGAGCAAAACAAGATTGTCCGGAGTCAAAACATCGTATACTTATACGGGCAAGAACATTACTCCGACTGCAACTGTAACCTATGGTTCTAAAAAGCTTGTCAAGAATACGGATTACACGGTGACCTATACCAAGAATAAGGCAATAGGTACAGCAAAAATCACCATTAAGGGTAAAGGCAATTTCACAGGAACTATCACAAAAACATTCAAGATCATTCCGAAAAAAGTTACCCTCAGTTCTGTTTCTTCACCAAAAACGAAGCAGATGAAAGTAACATGGAAAGCTGATAAGACAGTTACCGGATATGAGATCCTTTATTCTACCAGCAGTGCATTCAAAACGGGTAAGAAAACAGTAACCGTCAGCAAGAACACGACCAAAACAAAGACCATCACAGGTCTGACAAAAGGCAAGACCTATTATGTTAAGGTCAGAGCTTATAAAACAGTAAGCGGCAAAAAAGTTTATGGTTCTTACAGTTCAGTAAAAAAGATCAAAGTTAAATAATCTGTAGTGTAACAGATTCAGAAAGCGTCAGACGTTTCCATCCCGGAGCGTCCGACGTTTTCATTTTATTTCTGTTACAAATTTCAATTTTATTTTCACCAACTATATACTATAATAATTTATATCGGAGGCGGTACTGAGTCTGTGTAAAATGATTTCAAGTACAATAATGTTGTTTAACAAACTTAAGCCGAAATAAGGTTCGGCGGCTCGCCGGCTTGACAAAAGGCTCTTTTATGATTAAAATAATATATATTGTTTTATGTAAAGGAGAATTGTTATGGCAGAAATCAGACCGTTTAAGGCACTCAGATTCGATACGGAAAAGGCAGGCTCTATTGAGGAGCTTGTGTGTCCGCCTTATGATATCATCAGCGAGGAACAAAGACAGGCTTATCTTCAGAAAAACGAGAATAATATCATCCGCCTGGAACTTCCGAAGGGTGAGCATCCTTATGAGGAGGCAGGGGAAACCCTCAGGAATTTTAAGGAAAAAGGAATTCTCAGAAATGATGTGTCGGATGCTGTTTATATTTATGAGGAAGAATTTACTGTCGGCGGTGTTACAAGAAGCTTTAAGGGCTGTATTGTAAGAGTGAAGATCGCAGAGTTTTCCAAAGGTGTTGTGCTTCCCCATGAGGAAACACTTTCCAAGGCAAAAGAGGACAGATTTAATCTGATGAAAGCAACAAACTGCAATTTCAGTCAGATATATTCACTCTTTAATGACGAGAAACATACAGTGACAGCGATTCTTGACAGATGCAGCAAAGGCCAGCCGTTAAACGAACTTAGCGACGGAGAGGGAGTGACACACAGACTCTGGGCAGTAACTGACCCGGTTGAAATTGAAACGATCTGCAAGGAATTTGCTGACAAGAAACTGTATATTGCCGATGGACATCACCGCTATGAAACTGCTCTCAATTACCGTAACTACTGCCGAGAAAACGGTATCGGAAACGGAGCAGAGGATTATGTGATGATGATGCTTGTGGATATGGAGCATCCCGGACTGCTTGTTCTTCCGACTCACAGAATTGTCCGTAACCTTGCGGATTTTGATGCCGAAGCGGCAATGAAGAAGTGCGCTGAGTATTTTGATATTGAACCATTCAGCGGCACAGATACCATAGAATCGGTGCTGGAAGAAAAATATAAGGTAGGCGAAAAATCATTTGCCTTCTATGCAGGCGGCGACAGCTATCAGCTTCTGACACTGAAAGAAAAGACAGTCATTTCCACTTTGCTTCACGATAAAAGTGAAAGCTACTGTGGTCTGGATGTAACAGTGCTGCATACGCTGGTACTGGAAAGAATTTTCGGTATCGATGCTGAAAACATGGCAAAGCAGATCAACCTGACCTATGTCAAGCGTTTTGAGGATGCTTTGAATGCCGTTGAAAGCGGTCAGGCACAGTGTGCATTTCTCCTGAACCCGACAAGAGTCAGTGAAATCAGGGATGTTGCTGCTGCAGGAGAAAAAATGCCGCAGAAATCGACCTATTTTTATCCGAAGCTGATAACCGGACTTGTCATGAATGAAATCGTATAAAACACAGGCGGGCTGAAAATTCATAGGTACAGCAGAAAGCAGCGGTACAGATCATTATGCATTGTGCATTATGAATTATGCATTATAAAAGTGGAGGTATGGTTAGTGACAGAAAACTGCGATGATTTTGAGATCGGAAACGATAAAGAATATCCTGTTGAAGGAACGGCGGCTGTTCAGGCTGTCAGGACAGGAAAGAGAAAAAAGCGCAGGAATAATAAAATGATGATCACTGAATATGCCGATCATGCTGATGAAATGAATGAAGTACATGAACCAGTCGAAGAGAATAAACCGCTCGAGGAGCTGATGAATGAGGGGGAAAATCCCGAAATACCGGTGCCTGATTTACCCGAAATTCCAAAAGAGCCGACTTTTATGCCTGCCCCTGATATTACAGAGCCGCCTCCGCCGGAGGGTGTTCCGCCTGAAATCAGAGTAGGTTCAACGGGTTCGGTGACAGCAATGGGGGAGGGTGTCAGCACAGATGTGCGGATCAGGATCGATGGATTAAGCGGTTCGGGAATCATGTATGAGATCGCCGAAGAACTGTATATGAAAGAGAAAATGCAGTCTGAGATCGAGGCTTACAGCCAGCCGCCGTTTAAAAAGGTATTTGACGAAAGCAATACATCCGCACTGGACAGAGAAGCGAAAAACCGTACAAGACGGCTGGCGGAAGCGGCATTGGCGGCAAGCACAAAAGAGCCTGCCTTTCTGCCTGATGACGGTTACAGCGAAACGAATAAACCCATTGATACCAGAACAGCATTTTTGCTACAGCTTGTGTTTATGATCCCTGTGGTGAATATTGTAACGGCTTTGTATTTTGCGTTTTTTAAGAATACCAATAAGAATATCCGCAGTTTCAGCAGGGGCATTGTCATATGGGCTGCGGTGTTCATGACGCTGCTTTTTGTGTATTTTGCCCTATTTTATGTTTTATCACCTGTCAACCGAACACAGTTTACATGGGCAGAAAGCTTTTTCAGAATATAATATAAACAAACCAACCGCACAACGATTATATGTCGCTGTGCGGTTGGTTATGTTTGCGGTTTTAATGATTTGTTTTTGTATTGCTTTCTTTCAGACACTGGATCATATCATAAACAACGGAAACCTGTTTGTCGGTCAGACCGCTGATGGAAATGGCTGCATTTTCGTCGATCCCTAAAAGGTAGTCTGTTGAAATCTGAAACAATTCTGACAATTCAATAATATTCTGAGTGGAAGGAATTGTCAGCCCCATTTCCCATGAGCGCAGTGCCTGCGCTGTCGATTTTGCGCTCAAGGTTATTGAAAAACTGTATTTTATTGCCGCACCTTAAAGTTTTCAAAAAAATTAACATTAACCCATGGCAGAACGGGACAGCTGAAATTTTGTTGCAAGTTGTGTTTGGGTTAAATTTTCCTTTTCACGAAGCTGTTTGATTCTGTTTCCAATCGTATATAATTCTATTCCCATAAAGTATCACCTGAATAATCATAATCCACTAATCAAAGTGATAATAAAAAATCTGAATGATAAGCAGTACTCAACAAATTGATAGTTATACTTTACAATTATAATACAATTATTTTTCCTGTTTTGAAACACCTAAGATGTAATCCACCGAAACATCAAAATATTTAGCGTATTTTATCAGCATTTCATAAGGCGGTTCATTTCTTCCGCTTTCCCAGTTTGAGATGGTACGCTGTGTTGTCAGAAAGATTTTGGCTAATTCAGTCTGTGTCAAGCCCTTGTCTTTTCTGAGTTCTTGTATAATTTCATTATAGGGCATAATATCACCAATAAATAATAGTATATTCTTTTATTGTAATATAACCCTGAATGAACTGAAAGTCAATGATTTTATCCTATATTCAAACAATCAGTTAGTTTTGTAAAGTGTCAGGTTGTTGGTGTTGTCGCAAACGCCGAGAAAAATTTCTTTGGCGTTGCGAAAACCCTGCTTTTTC
This sequence comes from uncultured Ruminococcus sp., assembly GCA_902773065.1. Taxonomy (GTDB): domain Bacteria; phylum Bacillota; class Clostridia; order Oscillospirales; family Acutalibacteraceae; genus UBA1213. The sequence goes on from CACYDD010000100.1 coordinate 6,564, forward strand.
AGTTGTTTTTGCAGCCATGTGGTGTCAAGTCCTTTTCTTTTCAGGTTTTCATGAAGAATTCTGCCGTCCATGATGATTTCCGTGCTGATATATTCAGGCTTTGGTTTGAGATCCATGTCAGTAGGGTTGACAGGACGTTTTTCGCTGACAGGGAGAATGGTCAGCTTTCCGTTATGCTCAAAAACTGCCGTTTGAATATCGCTGAGATTGAAATACCCCGCCTGCCGGCACAAAACCATAAATTCGCTCAGGTCAAGTTTGGCTTTTTTCATGTTTTCTCTGTAAATTTTGCCATTGTCCATAATAATAGTCGGTGTGCCGTTGATAAATTTCCGTGTTTTCGGAAATTTATTGTTGATCAGGCTCAGCGTTACCGAAACCGTTCCGTAAATTAACATAGCAGTCAGCGGTTTCATGGGTGTTTCAAGCTCTGTTGCCAGTTCAGCAGCGATAGAGCCGATAACAATTCCTGTGATGTAATCGAAAAAATCAAGCTGTGAGATCTGCTTATGTCCCAGAACTTTTGAAATTAAAAATAATGATACAATCGACAACAAAGATGTTGCTGCAATTTTGAGTATTTCCATTACAAATCTCCTTTTCCGTTTTATGTTAGTATACCTCGGATCATGGAAATTATGAAAATTAATAAAATGAATAAATTGCGAATATTAATAAAAACAGATGAATAAAATCTTTATCTATCAGGTTATTATTTTTATTTAGAAAAATAAAAAGAAAATAATGTTGGATTTTGCTTTTTAAACAAATAGTTTTCAAATATGGAAATATTTTTTAAAAAATATTTAAAAAACTATTGAAAATTATTTGAAAAGATGATATCATTTCATATAGAATACTGTTGCATAGTACGGGGCAATCAAAGTTGCTTGTGCAACATCAATTCTCAAAAAATATTTCAAAGGAGTTGGCAACTAAAATGAAAAATGTTAAAAGAATCCTTGCACTGTCACTTGCAGGATGTATGATGGCAGGTGTTCTTGCCGGCTGTTCGGATGACAGCAGCAGCGGCGATAGTGAAAACAAGGGTGCACTCACAGGAGATTCCAGCATCGATACTTCTGAGGTTAAATCGATTTACTTCCTGAACTTCAAACCTGAGATCGCTGATAAGTATGAGGAGATCGCTAAAAAGTACAAGGAAGAAAAGGGTATCGAAGTTAAGATCGAAACCGCTGCTTCGGGTGAGTATGAGAAAAAGCTTACATCTGAAATGGCAAAGTCCGATCCGCCTACGATCTTCCAGATCAACGGTCCTGTAGGTTATTCCAACTGGGCTGACTACTGTGCAGATCTGAAATCAACAGAGCTTTATAATCTGCTGAATGATAAGTCTCTCGCAGTTACCAAGGATGACGGCGTTTACGGTGTTCCGTATGCAGTTGAGGGTTATGGTATTATCTATAATAATGCTATCCTTGATAAGTATATCGCTACAGACGGTGCAGTGATCAAATCCGTTGATGAGATCAACAGCTTCTCCAAGCTTTCTGAGGTTGTTCAGGATATGACAGCGAAGAAGGATAAGCTCGGTATCGAAGGCGTATTCGGTTCAACATCACTGAAAACCGGTGATGACTGGAGATGGCAGACTCACCTGATGGATCTTCCGCTCTATTATGAATTCAATACAGGTGACGGCAGCTCTATCACAAACTGCCTCAATGCTGCAGAACTTGAGTTCAAATATGCAGACAACTACAAGAATATCTTTGATCTTTATACAGATAATTCCTGTACAGATAAAAACCTCCTCGGCGGCAAGACTGTTGATGAATCTATGGCAGAGTTTGCTACAGGCAAATGTGCTATGATCCAGAATGGTAACTGGGCTTGGGGTCAGATCAGCGGTATCGACGGTAACAAGGTAAAGGAAGAGGATGTTAAATTCCTCCCGATCTATACAGGTGTAGACGGCGAAGACAAACAGGGTCTTTGCGTTGGTACAGAGAACTACTTCGCAATCAACAGCCAGGTTGACGCTGCTCAGCAGCAGGCTTCTATCGACTTCCTTGAGTGGCTGTTCACAAGCGATTACGGTAAAAAGGCTGTAACAAACGACCTCGGCTTTATCGCTCCGTTCACATCCTTCGGCGATAACGAGAAACCGACTGATCCGCTTGCTAAGGACGTTCTTAACTGGATGGAAAAAGACGGTTATACATCAGTAGCATGGACATTTGCAGGTATTCCTTCCGAGACATGGAAGAATAACTTCGGTGCTTCTCTCCTTGAGTATGTTCAGGGTCAGAAAGAATGGACAGCTGTTGTTGACGATGCAAAGGCTGACTGGAAAACAGAACGTGAAAATGCTGCAACAGAATAATACGCAATTTTAGTCACGAATTTAAACAAATAGGCATCCCCTCCTGCTCCGATGAAGGACAATATCCACTCTGGCGGATATATTGTCGTGAGGGCAGGAGGGGCAGTTGCTTGAAAGGAGGACATATGGATAAAGCAATAAAAAAATGGTTCCCTTTGTTTGCTCTCCCGACTGTGGTTGCGTTTACAATAGCGTTCCTTGCCCCGTTTATTATGGGTCTTTATCTCTCACTGTGTAAATTTAAAACTGTTAAAGATGCCAAACTTATTGGCTTTAACAACTATGCAAGAGCATTTTCAGATGACAAATTCATCAATGCCTTGTGGTTTACAACAAAATTTACGATCGTTTCGGTGATTACGATCAATATCTTAGCATTCATTCTTGCAATGCTTCTGACAAAATCTCTCAAAGGTACCAACGTATTCCGTACATTGTTCTTTATGCCTAACCTCATCGGCGGTATCGTTCTCGGTTACATATGGATCATGATCATCAACGGTGTACTTTACTATTCCAATGCAACGATCACATCCGATCCCAACTATGGTTTCTGGGGTCTGGTCATACTGATGAACTGGCAGCTGATCGGCTATATGATGATTATCTATATTTCAGGTATTCAGAATATTTCTCCCGATCTTCTGGAGGCAGCTGAAATTGACGGTGCTAACAGATGGCAGAAACTGATTCACGTTACACTGCCGCAGATCATGCCGTCCATTACGATCTGTCTCTTCCTGACACTGACAAACTCCTTCAAACTTTTCGACCAGAACTATGCTCTTACTGCAGGTGCGCCGGGCGACAAGACACAGATGCTTGCCCTCGATATCTACAATACTTTCTACGGCAGAGTAGGCTGGCAGGGTGTTGGTCAGGCAAAGGCTGTTGTATTCTTCATTATCGTAGCTGCGATTGCACTTACACAGCTGTACCTTACAAGAAGTAAGGAGGTTGAAAACTGATGGCTGATGAAATGAATAATATCAGCACTGCTGATGAATATACTGATACAGCGCATTCCTCGGAATGGAAAAAATTCCAGGAGGGCGTAGAAAAAGAAAAGGCTCAGAAAGAGCTGAAAGCAGAAATGGACAAGATCAAAGCAAATAAAAAAACAGGTCCCAAGATGCAGGGTACTGACTGGATCAAATTTGCGATACTTGTTATTATTGCCATTATTTTCATTGCACCTATTTTCCTGGTGCTGATGAACAGCTTTAAAGGTAAGCTTTTTGTTAGTAATGAACCGTTTGCATTCCCGAGCAGTGAAAGCTTTGTCGGATTTGACAATTATACCAACGGTGTTGAAAAAATCGGATTTTTCCCTGCATTTATCAAATCCGTTGTTATTACCTTAGGTTCGGTTGTACTTTTGATTCTCTGCACCTCAATGTGTGCATGGTTTATCACAAGAGTGAAAACATGGTACACGAAGCTGATGTATCTTCTCTTTGCATTTTCAATGATCGTACCTTTCCAGATGGTAATGTACCCGATGTCATTTATTGCAAATACACTCAAGCTCGATAACCTTATTGGTATCATGGTAATTTATCTCGGTTTCGGTGCAGGTCTTTCGGTATTCATGTTTGCAGGCTTTATCAAGTCTGTACCGCTTGAAATTGAAGAGGCTGCTATGATCGACGGCTGCGGACCGATCAGAACATTCTTCATGATCGATTTCCCGATTCTGCGTCCGTCTGCGATCACAGTTGCGATCCTCAATGCAATGTGGATCTGGAATGACTATCTCCTCCCGACACTTGTACTCAATGATGACAAGACTCTGCCGATGGCAATTCAGTATCTGAGAGGCGGTTACGGCTCAATCGATATGGCTGCTATGATGGCAATGCTCGTACTTGCAATTATCCCGATCATTATCTTCTATTTTGCTTGTCAGAAGTATATTATCAAGGGTGTTGTTGCAGGTGCTGTAAAGGGTTAATCTTTTACAGTTACAATTTATCTGTTATAAAACGGCTGAAGCTTCGTTTACCCGGAGCTTCGGTCGTTTTGCTGTTACCATAAATTTTTTGCAAAAATATATTGGTTATTGTCGAAAAATATAGTATAATATTATTATCTGTGCATTTACTGCATAAATATGATTCAGATCATAGCAAAAACTGATCGGAGGAGAACATATGAAACTTCACGGTATCAAAGTACCGCATAAGAAAAATACTGCCGGCTGTAAGCCGGTACGTATGGATGTACCCGAAACGGTGACGATCCCTGTGTCAATGCACATCGGAAAACCGGCAAAGGTTACAGTCAAAAGGGGAGATACAGTCAAAGTCGGTCAGCGCATTGCCGAAGCTGACGGTTTTGTATCATCTGATATTCATGCAAGTGTATCGGGTACGGTGCATAAAATTGATGAGATGACGGCTTCCAACGGAGCAAAAATTCCTTGCATTGTTATCAAATCAGACGGCAAGCAGGAGCTTTTTGAAGAGATCAAACCGCCACAGGTAAATGATTTTGACGGTTTTGTGGCAGCGGTAAGGGCAAGCGGTGCCGTAGGCTTGGGCGGTGCTGGATTTCCGACCTTTATCAAGCTTGGTGTCAAGGATCTGTCAAAGGTAGAAGCGGTTGTGATCAATGCGGCGGAATGTGAACCGTATATTACTTCCGATACCAGAACCATGATCGATAAGTGTGAATATGTGTTTAAGGGAATCGAAGCAATCAAAAAATATATGAAGGTGAAACGCTTTATTATTGGTATCGAAAATAATAAGCGTGAAGCTATCACAAAAATGAAAGAACTTGCGGAAAAAACAGAGGGCGTTGAAATCAAGGTGCTGCCGTCTATATACCCACAGGGCGGCGAAAAAGTACTTGTGTATAACACAGTGAAAAGAATCATTCCAAAGGGCAGTCTGCCGCTTGATGTGGGAGTAATCGTGATCAATGTGACAACACTTGCTTTTATTGCAGAATACCTTGAAACAGGTATTCCGCTTGTTGAAAAGTGCATTACCGTTGACGGTTCGTCGATCAAAGAACCGAAAAATATGATCGCACCGATCGGTACAACGATCAAAGATCTCACAGAAGCAGCAGGCGGATTCAAAAGCGATCCTGCCAAAGTGCTTTATGGCGGACCGATGATGGGAATTGCTGTGCCGTCACTGGACGAACCTGTTCTGAAAAATACCAATGCGATTATTGCGATGGATGAAAAAGAAGCTGCACCGCCGAAAACGACTCCCTGTATTTCCTGCGGTGCCTGTCTGAACCATTGTCCGTTGAGACTTGACCCGAGAGAAATTGCAAGAGCCTATCAGCTTGATTCAGGTGAAGAACTTGAAAAGCTTTGTGTCGATCTGTGCATGGAATGCGGCTGCTGCAGTTTTGTTTGTCCTGCCAACAGACCGCTTGTTCAGACAAACAAGCTTGCCAAAATCAAGCTGCGCCAATATCTTACGGCTAAAAAATCCGAAAACGAAAAGGAGGGCAAATGATGAATAAATTGATCTCATCCGTTTCGCCACATTTTTCGGGAAAACGCACGACACAGAACATCATGCTTGATGTCATTATCGCACTGTTGCCTGCGGCTGTGGCTTCTGTTCTCATATTCGGCTGGAGAAGCCTGCTGGTAATAGCGGTTTGTGTGGCTTCGTGTGTTGCTTCCGAATTTCTGTTTGAAAAATTGTGTAAGCGTCAAAATACAGCCATGGATCTATCCGCCGTTGTTACGGGTTTGTTACTGGCTTTCAATCTGCCTGTGAGTATTCCAATCTGGCAGGCAGTATTCGGCAGTGTGGTTGCCATTATTGTTGTAAAGCAGCTTTTCGGTGGTATCGGTCAGAATTTTGCCAATCCTGCCATTACGGCACGTATTATTATGCTGACGGCTTTTTCGGGTACAATGACCTCATGGGTCATTCCAAAGTCGGTTGATAACGTGGATGTTGTTTCCTCCGCTACACCGCTTGCGGCAGCAGCAAAGGGAGAAACCTTGCCGTCTTATTTGTCACTGTTCTTAGGAACTCACGGCGGTTGTCTTGGTGAAACCTGTGTTGTTGCCCTTCTGCTCGGCGGAATCTATCTCCTTGCAAGGCGTGTGATCAGCTGGCATACCCCTGTTGCGTTCATTGCAACTGTGGCACTGATGTCACTGATCTGCGGAAAGGATGTTCTGTTTCAGTTAATGTCGGGAGGTCTGGTCCTCGGTGCGTTCTTTATGGCTACCGATTATGCGACGACACCTTCTACCAAATGGGGTAAAATCATTTTCGGTATCGGCTGCGGACTGATCACCATTCTCATTCGTTTCTGGGGAAATCTTCCCGAGGGCGTATCGTTCTCAATATTACTGATGAATATTCTGACACCATACATTTCAAAGCTGACAAGAAATAAACCGCTTACAGGAGGTGCGAAAAAATGAAGGATATTATGAAACCTATCGTTGTTTTGGCATCGATCTGTCTGGTCGTTACCGCACTGCTTGCCTATGTCAATACGGTGACAGCGCCGATTATTCAGGCGGCAGAAGAGAAGGCGGCGGCAGAAGCAAGGGCGGAGGTTCTGAAAGAAGCAAAGGATTTTGAGCTTCTTGAGATAAAAAACCTTCCAGAAGGGATTACTGATGTATATAAAGGCAGTGATGACAGCGGCTATGTCTTCATGATGACGCAAAAAGGTTACGGCGGCGATATCAAACTGATCTGCGGTATCCGCAATGACGGCAGTATTGAAGCTGTGAAAACACTGTCCCACAGTGAAACAAGCGGTATTGGTTCAAAGGTTGTCGATAATGCTTCGGGCTACAGAGATAACTATGCAGGCAAGACCGCGGAAAATTATGAAGAAGTAGATGCCATAACCGGTGCAACGATTTCTTCCAAAGCTTATAAGGCAGCGATCGCTTCAGCATTTGAAGCCTATCAGACAGTAAAGGAGGCAAAGCAGTGAATACCGTAAAGAATTTTACCAAAGGACTTATCAAGGAAAATCCTGTTCTTGTCCTGATTCTGGGAACTTGTCCCACACTTGCAACCTCCACAAGTGTCATCAATGCACTGGGAATGGGTGCAGCGGCTACCATTGTGCTGCTTTGCTCCAATATTGTTATTTCCTCACTGCGCAAGGTCATACCCGATAAGGTGCGTATTCCGTGCTATATCGTACTGATCGCAGGCTTTGTTACGATGGTGCAGATGTTAGTCAAGGCATTTGCACCGGCACTGGATGAATCTCTCGGAATTTATCTTCCGCTGATTGTTGTAAACTGTATTATTCTGGGCAGAGCCGAAATGTTTGCCAATAAAAATAAGGTATTTGATTCTGCAATCGATGCACTTGGAATGGGTATCGGCTTTACGCTGGCACTGTTTCTGATGGCAACGATCCGTGAAATTTTCGGTAACGGTACTTTTTGCGGAATAGAAATTCCTGTGCTGATCGATAATCATGTATCGATTCTTACTATGGCACCGGGCGGATTCTTTGTGTTCGGTCTGCTTATCGCAGCAGTCAACAAATTCGGCACATATAAGCCGAAAAAGAAGGATTTTGGCTGTGAGGGCTGTCCTCAGGCAGATGCCTGTGGAAAAACAAGCTGTAATGAAGTAAAAGAGGAGGCGGCAAGTAAATGACAAAGCTTATTGTAATACTGCTTTCTGCAGTATTTATTAACAACTATGTACTTTCAAGATTTCTGGGTATCTGTCCGTTCCTCGGCGTTTCCAAAAAGCTTGATTCTGCAACAGGCATGAGCCTTGCGGTAATATTTGTTATGCTGATGGCTACTGCTGTGACTTACCCGATACAGAAGTATCTGCTTGACCCGAACAATCTCGGCTATTTGCAGACGATCGTGTTTATTCTGGTTATCGCTGCACTGGTGCAGCTTGTTGAGATCGTTCTGAAAAGATATGTGCCTTCTCTGCATAAATCATTGGGTGTGTATCTGCCGCTGATTACAACAAACTGTGCCGTTCTCGGTGTTACTATTCTGAATATTGATGAAGGTTATACCTTTGTTGAAGCAATGGTCAACTCTCTCGGCAGCGGTTTAGGATTTTTCCTTGCTATGGTCATGTTTTCGGGGGTACGTTCCACGATTGAGGGCAGTGATGTGCCGAAAAGCTTTCAGGGACTTCCGATCACTTTAGTTGCCGCTGCTATTACGTCACTTTCTTTCCTCGGCTTTGGCGGAGTGATTGAAAATCTGTTTGCGTGAGGGAGGTGTTGTGAAATGACTGAAATTCTTACGGCGGTAATTCCTGTTGTCATTATCGGTATTATCTGTGCGGCGGTTCTGGTGATTGCTTCCAAGCTGATGGCGGTCAAAGAGGACGAGCGTTTCCCAAAGATTCGTGAATGTCTGCCGGGAGCAAACTGCGGAGCCTGCGGTTATGCAGGCTGTGACGGCTATGCAAAGGCATTGTGCGAAAGTGACAGTACTCCGACAAATTTATGTGTTCCGGGTGCGGATGCTGTTTCAAAACAGCTTAGTGAAATTTTGGGCGTTGAATTTGAGGATGTGATTGAGCAGGTTGCTGTTGTGCATTGTGCAGGCGACTGCAATCATACGCAGGATAGGGTGGAATATAGAGGAATTGAAAGCTGTGCGGCGGCAAAACTCCTGTACGGAGGAAAGGGAAGTTGTACTTACGGTTGTTTAGGTCTTGGTGACTGTATGAATGCCTGTCCGAAAAATGCGATTTATATAAAAGACGGAATTGCTCATGTCAATCAGCGTGAATGTATCGGCTGCGGTATCTGTACAAAAACCTGCCCGAACCATTTGATTTCCCTTGTGGCAGATATGGAGAAGGTTGTGGTTACTTGCAGCAACAAGGATAAGGGAGCAGTTACGAGAAAGGTATGTTCCAACGGGTGTATCGGCTGTAAAAAATGCGAAAGAGTGTGTCCGTCAAAGGCAATTAAGGTGGTCGACAATGTTGCTGTTATCGATTACAGCAAATGCCCGAATTGTGACGATTTCGGAATATGTGCCAAAAACTGCACCACAGGCTGTATCATGATTTCCGACCTCAGCGGAATCCATCGGTTTGAAAAAGAGGTATGAAAAAATATACAACATCTATTGAATATGATATGAATTTGCAGTATAATTGTATTATAGGACGTGGATAGGAATGAGTTATAAAAAGAAATTTCAAAGTCTGACCATCAAAGATGATTTCATGTTTGGTGTGGTGATGAGCGACGTAAGTATTGCAAAAAGAATTCTTTGTGCGATACTTGCGGAGGAAATACCAGATATCGAAAGCTGTGAACTGCAAAAAAGTATCGAAACTGACCATAACAGTCATGGTGTACGCTATGATGTTTATATTAAAACCCGAAATGGCTGGAAGGTTTATGATGTTGAAATGCAGAATTCCAAAAATAGGATGCCTGCAAAGAGAAGCAGGTATTATCAGTCTTCCTCGGATATTGATTTTCTTGAAAAAAATAAACCCTATACAGACCTGCCGCAAAATTATGTGATTTTTATTTGTGATTTTGACCCGTTCGGCAAAGGTCGGGCTGTTTATCAATTTCAAAATTACTGCGTAGAGGAAGGTATTTTTCTGGGAGACGGCACTTGCAAAATCTTTTTGAATATATATGGCAGGACAGAAAGAAAGGAGCTGCAGAATCTTATGGCATACTTTAAAGATAATGTACCGAATGATGAGCTTACCAATGATATACAGGACAGAATCGACAATGCTGTACACAGCGGAAAACTGTACTCTTCTTATATTAAAGAACAGCAGAATGCAATTCTTTTAAAGGAAGAAGGCAGGAAAGAAGGCAGGAAAGAAGGCAGGAAAGAAGGCAGGAAAGAAGGCAGGAAAGAAGGCAAAGCAGAAGCCATTAAGCAGCTTTTGAAAAAAGGCTTGACAGCTGCCAATATTATTTCTCTGTTTGATTTATCTGATGAGGAAGCAGCCTTCTATTTTGGTGATATGCAGACAGTATAATCATGAATATGTGAGCAGTATCCGCAGGAACGGTTTGACGGTTTCTGCGGATTTGCATATTAATTTCACGTTAAATGAAATGCTTGAAAAGCCGCATGAATACTGCATTGCAACCTGAAGTTTACATAAAGAAACGGAAAAAATATAGACTTTTTTCCGTTTCTGTTTTATGATAAAAGCATAACGCAGCGTTAGAAATTACGAGGAGGTTTTTTATTATGACAACAGGTGAAAAAATTGCAGGTTTGAGAAAGGAAAACAACTATACACAGGAACAACTGGCTGATATTTTAGGTGTGTCACGCCAATCCGTAAGCAAATGGGAATCCGATGCAGCTTATCCCGAAACGGAAAAGCTTGTAAAAATGGGAAGGCTTTTCGGCTGTTCCATGGACTACCTTCTGAATGAAGAGTGTACCGAAAAAAAGGTAAAAAGCGAAGCTCAGCCGCCTGCGCCTGCTCCGACATATATTTATTCGGTACAAGCACCGCAAAGAAAAAGATTTTCGGAGAAAAAAAGCGAAAAAATGATTTTCGGTATGCCGCTTTACCATATCGGCAAAAATGCAAAAGGTTTTTTTGCGGTCGGGTTGAATGCAAAGGGTGTGATAGCAATAGGACTTCTGGCAAGGGGAGTATTGTCAATAGGGTTGCTGTCCATAGGTATTTTTTCGTTCGGATTTTTTGTTCTTGGTCTGCTTGCGTTGGGACTGTTCTCTGTCGGAGGACTTGCCTTTGGTTCAATCAGTTTAGGTATTATAGCAATCGGTGCAATCAGCTTCGGAGTGCTCTCGATAGGCGGAGTAGCGATTGGAGAGTTTGCGCTTGGTGCGTGTGCTGTCGGAAAATATGTTGCTGTGGGAGACAGTGCTCAGGGAATGATTGCAGTAGGACAATCGGAAGCAATCGGCAGTGTTTACAGTGTCCTCGGAGAGGTCAGCAAGGAGGATGTGCAGTACATAACCACATGGCTTGACAATAATGTTCCCGCCTATCTGAACTGGGCAAAGAATTTTATGGTCAATCTCATGTTCAGTGTGGATTTTAAATAAAAGGATTCAATGGTCATGAATTTATGTCTGATCCCTTATTTCCCCGGATGTTTGTGTAAAACAGCGTCCGGGATTTTGTACGTTTTGTAAATATTTATTACTCAATAATAAACGTCGTATAAATTGTATTGACAAAATTCAAACATAATAGTAAAATTAATTTATGAGAATAAAAATATTTGTTTAATTTGCGATGGAGGAAAATGAAATGTCAAAAAAGCAGATCATCAAAATGATTTGTCTGAATCTCGCGATTGTTGTGCTGAATGTTATTTTGTTTTCTCAGGGGCTTGTAGGACTGACACTGGGAGAAGATGCACTTCTGACTGCAATCGGTGTTACGGTGATCGTGATGAGTGTCATTGCCTTTGGCTATGGTAATTATACGCTTTTGTTCAGTGAACCGAATCATACGCATGAAAGCAATGAACAGAACGAATCACAGAATTATATCAGTGCTCTGGAAGAAAAACGTGATAAAGTGATTTTTGAGACTGAAATTTCGTCAGCAACTGATCAGATCAACCGTCTTGAGAATAAGGAAAAGACACTTGACAGTATACTTTCACAATATTTTTCGCCGCAGGAAGCGGCATATACGCAATTTCAGGATACTGTCAGTTCTTTAAAGGAATTGTTTTATTCTAATGTCAAGAAAATACTCAACAGGATCACGATTTTTGACTATAGGGATTATCTCAAAGTTGATGATGAATTGAAAAATGCACCTGTTGTGGACGGTATTACTGTTTTTTCAAGCTCTGCGGATGCACAGATGACAATCTATAATGAGCATATTGATTATGTCAGAGAGCTTGTGGAAGAAAATGAGAAGATATTGTTAAAGCTGGACAGTCTGCTGCTTGAAATATCGAGGTCTGACGATATCAATGAGTCAGATTTTGAACAGATGCCGGTAATACAAGAAATCAACGAATGGAAATCACAGACAAATTTTTATCAGAATTAATGATGTTCCACTTCTCAATAGTGATAATTTTGGGAATTGAAATCCGATAAAGGAGGAAATGAAAATGGCAAAGGTCTCAAATGCAGGTAAAGTGGGAATATTTGTGGGAATCGGCGTATTTGTTTTCGCTGCGGTTCTGATCGGTATGCTGCTTACGCAGAATATCGGCAATACCGATGACGATATCGAAACCAGTGGGGAAGATACTTCCCAGCAGATGGAAAAATTGTTGCAAGGAATTAATGTTACTCAGGTTGAACCGAGAAAGGCAGCCATCAAAGACGAAGATATGCTCACCGATGAAGCAGAATTGCCCGATATCAAGAATTATCCGCTTTCTGTTATCGGGAAAGCAGATGTGAATGTCGAAATTTTTTCTTCCCCGGAAAAAGCAGGAGAAGGAACTGACGGCTGGTTGAATGAGGTAGCAGAAAAGTTTAATGACGAGGGATTGAAAGTAAACGGCAAAACGGCTTCTGTTTCCATACGTTCGGTGTCATCAGGGCTTGCGCTGGATTATATTAAATCAGGAAAATATGTTCCGCAGGCAATTACTCCTTCCAATGAATTCTGGGGTAAAATGATAGAGGCGAGCGGAGTGGAGATCACCTTGAAAAAGGATAAACTGGCAGGAAATGTTCCGGGTGTGCTTCTTTCAAAAAGTAAATATGATGAAATACTGGATAAATACGGTTCGGTCAATATGAAAGTCATTTCCGAATGTACAGCAAGCAATGAAATTGCAATGGGCTATACGAATCCTTTTGCAAGTTCTACAGGTCTGAATTTCCTCATCAGCACACTGTATTCCTATGATCCCGATGATCTTCTTAGCAGCAAGGCGGTAGAGGGCTTCCAGCAGTTCCAGAAAAATGTTCCGCTTGTATCGTATAATACACTGCAAATGAGAACATCTGCGGAATCAGGATCTCTTGATGGCTTTGTGATGGAATATCAGTCATATTATAATGACCCGACACTGAAAAATGATTATGTGTTTACGCCGTTCGGAGCAAGACATGATAACCCGATGTATTCACTCGGCAAGATTTCCGCGGATGAGGATGCAGTACTGGAACGTTTCTGTGAGTATTGTCTGAATGATGAATCCCAGAAGCTTGCAAAAGAATACGGGTTCAATCAGAATGAAAAGTATCAGAGTGAGTTGCCGGATGATATCAGCGGTGATGAACTGATCAAGGCACAGAAGCTTTATAAGGAAAACAAGGACAGTGGCAAACCGATCGTAGCCGTATTTGTTGCCGATATTTCAGGCAGCATGATTGGTGAACCGATCAACGCACTCCAGACATCTCTGATTAATTCCATGCAGTATATCAATAAAAATAACTATGTAGGACTTGTATCTTATAACAACAAGGTATATGTTGATCTGTCGATTGCAGAGTTTGATCTGAACCAACAAGCTTACTTTAAAGGTGCAGTACAGGATATGAGTGCAGGTGGTCAGACAGCTACCTATGATGCGGTTCTTGTTGCACTTGATATGATAGAGAAGGCATTAGAGGAACACCCTGAAGCGAAGCCGATGCTGTTTCTTCTCAGTGACGGTGAACAAAATACAGGTTATTCTCTGAATGAAATTTCTTCTGTTGTAGG
>CACYDD010000101.1 GCA_902773065.1 uncultured Ruminococcus sp.
GCCGCTCCCTACGGTCGCTACTTTTTTATAAAGTCAAATTCTTTGCCGCGTTTTGATTTTATTGCCAACTAAAATTATACACTTAGGTGCGTGACTTCACTGGACTATTTCGTGCTCAAGTTTATAGAAAACCATTATTTTATCGCCGCACCATAAAGTCCCAGAATTATTTACACCATCATAAATAAAAAATTAAATTTTTGTGTCAATCATTATTTGAATATTTTTTTGAAAATGCCTTTCCATAAGGAAATTGCATTGGAATTGACCATTAATTCCTCTATATTGATTCCGGCAGGACAGATATTTTGGCATGAAAGTGATTTACCGCAGCCGCCGAAAATATGTTTGCTGTATTGTTTTCGGAGTTTTTTCTTTTCCTCATCAGGCATTTCCTCCAGAAGCCTTGCAACGGGTATCATGGATGCCATACCGAAAAATTCGCCCCCGGAGAAAAAATTCGGGCAGACTTCAAGACAGCAGCCGCATTGCAGACAAAGTGACGATCGATACAAAATATCATTTTTACTTTCACTCGCTCTTGTTCCGGAAACAAGCCATGCGCTGATGGTTTTCAGGTTCTCAAAAAGAATACTTCTGTCAACTGTCAGATCAGCCACAACAGGAAATTTTTTCAGCGGCTCAACTACAATTTTATCCCCCTTCTGTTCACTCAGCCGTGCATCACAGGCAAGCTGTGGTCTGCCGTTGATCACCATGGCACAAGCACCGCACTTTTTTTGCAGACAACTGCATTCCCATACAATTCTGTCACTTTCTTTTCCCTCAATATCCAGCATCGGATCTTGCATATTCAGCATGGAAAGAGCTGTGGCAACCGTTGCATTTTTCAGCTCGGTTTCAATGACAAATGTCTGGCGATACGCCTTATCTGCCGGGGATTTTTGTCTTAAAATTTCAATCGTATATTTCATTGTTCCGTTCCTCGTTTTTGGGGGATTTCTCTCAGGCTGACGTAAATATTGTTTCCGTCAAAGGCTGCGATGGTTGTCCTCTTGAACTTTGCATCATCTCTGTCGAGGTAATCCTCTCTGGTATGCGCTCCCCTGCTTTCCTTTCGGTTCAAAGCAGAAAGCAGAATTGCTTTTGCAAGAATCAGCCGCTTTTGCTGAAAATCTGTTTTTTCTTCACCAATCAATCTGTCTATCTGTAACAAAACAGATTGCAGCTGTTTTTCATTTCTGAAAATTCCCAAAGCTTCTTTCAGGATACCTGCTGCCTTTTCGCTGACAAAAGATTCTCGCAAAGCAATTTTTTCGGTATCTTCTTTCCACTGTATTTCTTCATTTCCAAAATCATTTGACACAGCAAAAGCTGATTCTGCCGCAACCTTTCCGCCGTAAACCGCCCCCAGCATGGAATTTCCACCCAAACGATTTGCGCCGTGATACTGACAGGCACATTCACCTGCGGCAAATAGTCCTTCTATATTGGTACGGTGTTTTTCATCAACGCTGATACCGCCCATAAAATAATGGATCCCCGGTGATACCTCGATCGGCTGTGTCTTCGGGTCTTTGGCAAGAAAAGCTATACATTCCTCTCTGAGGTCGGAAAGCTTGTTTTTCCATGTACTTTCTTCAATTTCTGTCATATCAAGATATACTTTATTGCCGCAATCTTTTTGGCTTTTCACAATCATTATTTCCCTTGATACAACATCCCTCGGCATTAAATTGCCGAGTTCCGGATATTTCTCCTCCATAAAATACCAATGCTCACCATTTCTTTCAATATACAGCCTTCCGCCTTCCCCTCTTGCTGCCTCACTGATCAGACAGCGTTTCTGAGGAATGGAAACAGTCGTCGGGTGGTACTGGATAAATTCTAAATTTGCAAGCTCCACGCCAAGAGAGAACACCTCTGCGGTGACATCTCCTGTGTTAATGACCGTACCTGTTGTCAGCCCCGGGAAAAGACTGTTCATTCCGCCTGTTGCTAAAATCACAGTACCCCCGAGCCTTGCCGTCTTTCCCGTGTAGCTGTCGGCTATCACAACACCTTTGCATTGATTCTCGCTAATAATAAGGGTTTTGAAAAGATGGTGCGAAAACCGTTCCACAAGCCCCTTGCTTTCATATTTTCTGACCTCGTCAATCAATGAAGTCATTAGTATTTTTCCTGTACTGCTTTTCGCATAGGCAGTACGCTTTTTCTTTTGTCCTCCAAAATTACGCAGGATCAGTTCACTGCCGTTCATTTGCAGCGGTGCACCGAGAGAGCAAAGGCGGTTAACCGTCTCCGGTGCATTTGAACAAAGATTCCAAACTGCGTTCGGGTCGGCAAGCTCCACACCACCGCGCATGGTATCGAGAAAATGCTCCTCTGCGGTATCGTTTTCTCCCATGGTATTCAATGCGGCATTAATACCTCCCTCTGCCATGACAGACTGTGCCCTTTCGGAGGGCACAGCGGAAATCAACCGACACTCTTTTCCCTTTTCGGCAAGTGTCAGTGCCGCTGAAAGACCTGCAAGTCCTGCTCCGATAATATTGATCTTGCTCATACAGATACCCACCTTATATAGTAAACAATAAAGCCTGCTGCAGACAGCAGCAATAAAACGGTCAGCCAGAAGATGATATCCCCTGCTTTCGGTTTCAGTTTTTTGATTCCGAACGAGATCAGCACAGGCTTGACATTTGTGATCACATGAAGTGCTATGGAAGCAACAAGCAGCAACTGCATTGCCAGTTTAAAACCGTCAAAATCGGGCAGCCGCAGACCGTTTTCATTTGTTGCGGAAAGAGCGGTCACATGAAAAAAAATCAGTATCATAATTAAAAATCCGCTCAGTCTTCTCGCCCAGAACAATAAATTTTCCCTAAAATACGATACACCTGTTTTTTTCCATACACTTACAGACTTACCTGTCAGTATGATTCCAATGACAGTATGTATAGCAATCAAAGCAACCATTGAACACGAAAGTACTTTTGTTGTCACCGAACCTGCACCCATCATATTGAATGACCCCAATATAGCATGAAGTGCAAACATCAGCAGTATCACTACACTCAATACGGCATTTACTTTTCTCATATCACTCACCGCTCACATAAACCGTTCTTATATTTTTATTGTCATATCTCTCCGCCGAATAGCTTTCTGCAAATTCCTTCGACATAATGATCACATCAAATTTTTCTGCTTCTGCCTTTGATACCATCAGCAGACCATTGATGTCACTGATTTTCATCTGGTTTTCGGGCAGTCTTGCCTGACAGATCCCGGCAAATTCCTTTCCTGCCCTGTCATTCGATGCCACAAGACAGGAAATATCGTCAAAAATCAGCGGACTTTCTCCGAGAAAAAATTGTTCCCAATCATCCGTTGTTTCCTTTGCCCTGTGCATTTCTTCATTGATCAGAACCACATATTCGCCCGAAACATCATCGGCACTGATCTGTGTAGCACTTGAAACAACATCCACTCCCTCTCCACCTGTCAGTGTAGGCAGAACCAGAAACCAGGACGGTATTCCCAATATCACACCCAGCCCCAAAATTTTAATGATCAGATGTTTTACAAACTCCATCGCTGTACTCCCATATTCTGAAACAGGGAATGCTCAGTTAATAAAGCATCCCCCTGTTGTTAAACCATTATTCTCTTGCTTTGTCAAGTGCATCATATACGGCTTCGAGAAATTCCGTATTATTGACAGTAGCACCCGAAATCACATCTACCTGCTCAGGGTCGTTTTTTTCTACAAGTGCTTTTGCATATTCGGCACAAGCCTTTTGTGCTTTTTGTGCTTTATTGTAGAAATCCTGATTGGCAATTTCGCCGTCTTTCTTTCCGTAATCATCGTCTTTCAATGTGCCGTCTTCTTCATAGGTATTGAATTCGCAGGCGGTGATTTTATTGTCTTTTATGGTGAGTTTAACAACGCCATAACCGCTTCCTGCATCTTCCTCACCGTCACCTGTTTCATATACGCTGCTTTTACCCTCATAGGTACCGTCCTTATAGGAAACCTGCTGCGAACAGCCGCAAAACAGTACTGTCGCCGCTGTCAGCGTAAGCAATACCGCTAAGATTTTTTTACTCATTCTGCCGCCCCCTTATTTCTTCTTCTTTTTTCCTGTGCTTTTTGAAGCTTTCTTTTCTTCCGTCTTTTCAGCCTTTTTTTCTTCGGTTTTCTTGTTTTCGGCAGGCTTTGCGGCACTGCTGTTCTGAGCTTCAAAATTTTCGTTAATATCTTCTCTGACAAGCTTGCCGTGATCGAGAACGATCGTTCTCTGTGCCACCTCTGCAACCTCTGGGTCATGGGTAACAACGATCAGTGTTGTTCCCTCATTATGAAGCTGCCTGAAAAGCTCAATAACAATATTTTCGTTTGCCTCGTCAAGGTTACCTGTCGGCTCATCCGCAAGTATGATCTCGGGGTGATTGATGAGTGCTCTTGCGATACAAACTCTCTGCTGTTCGCCGCCCGAAAGCTGACTGGGAAGGTGCTTGGCACGGTCTGCAAGACCAACTCTTTCGAGTGCTTCGAGTGCTTCTTTTTCATCGGGCATACTGTGATAATACTGCGATACCATAACATTCTCGACCGCCGTAAGATAGTTTACCAGGTGAAACTGCTGAAATATAAGGCCTATCTTATCGCGCCTGATATTCGTAAGACTTTTGTCGCTTTCCTTTGAGATATCCATGCCGTCAAGCAATACCTGTCCGAGCGACGGCTTATCCATACAGCCGATTATATTCATCATCGTACTTTTGCCCGAGCCCGAGGGTCCCATGATGGATACCCACTCGCCTTTCTCGACTTTAAGGCTCACATCGTCCAGCGCATGGAGATCGCCGTATATCTTGTATACATTTTTAAGTTCCAGTAAGCTCATTTTATTTACCTCCGATCATTCGCCCTTGAGCACCAGTGCAGGGTCTACCTCGGTGGCGCTCTTTATCGGCATAAGGCTGGATATTCCCGTGACCGCTATGGACGCTATGACAGTTATGGGCACCAGCAGCGGTCTGAATATCAGCGAACTGCCGAACACGTTCACGCTGACCTGTTCTGCGAAAACAAAGCCCAGTACCGAACCGACTATACCGCCGAACAAGCCCAGCAGCATACCTTCGCCCATAAATTCTCTGATTATGCTGCGGTCTGATGCACCTATCGCCTTGCGGAGACCTATCTCCTTGCGGCGTTCTGCCACTACAGCCGTCATAGTGGTCGCTACGCATATCATAGTGAGCGCCAGCACGACTATCGTTACCAGCAGCACCAGTGCCTGAAGCTTTGTGAGCACTGTCGCCTCGGACGCAGTAACACGCTTTACCAGGCTGGCGTGGACATCGTCTGCGGCATTTATCTTGTCAGCATAACCCGAAAGTTCCTCTGCGCCTGCGGAGATACTCAGCTCTGCCAGATCGACTCTGTCGCTTTCATAGGTCAGTGCCGACATATCATCGAGGGTCATATAGATATAGTTTTCCTCCGAACCGCCTGTCTGTAGGATACCCGTTACCGTGAAGTACGAAACGTTGTCGGCATCGGCAGCGCTGTCATCGGTCATGGGCGTGTAGGTGACTTCCAGCATATCGCCCGTTTTGATACGGAAGCTTTCTGCCACATTGGCACCCACCATCATCTCGCCCGCCCCCGTGAACCAGTTTCCGTCCACGGACCAGTAAGGGCTGGTGGCTTTTGCGCCCTCGGGGTCTGTACCTGCTGCCACCACGGGTATATCACGCACTCTCACATTCTCGTATCTATAGGGTGCAACGCCCACCTTTTCTTCATCGGGTATAAGTGCGGCGGCATTATTCACCGCAGCCAGCTCAAGTTCATCGCCCGAAGCCGTGAATATCATATTCGCTCCGTAATTTCTGAACTGTGCGCCCATCTGTCTGGGTACATCATAGTATATGGATACCAGTCCCGAAAGTATAGTCGCACCTATCGCCACGGAAAGCAGCGCAACTATCATCCTGGAGCGTCTTCTCATAAGTGATGCGAATATCATCCGCAAAAACATTTTTCTCTTTTTCATATCTGCGCCCCCATCATCTTCCGTGCAGCACTTCCGTGGGACGCAGCCTTGTGAGCATCCTCATGGCAGGTATGCTGCCTATGAGCGTAACTGCCACCACCAGCACCGCCACTATCGGTACGACCATGGGCTTTAAGGATATAGCCGCTCCGAACACTGTCCTGCCTATTATCTGCGCAAAACCGAAGCCTGCGAAGAAGCCTGTTGTACCGCCTATTACCGCCGTAATAAAGATCTCGGTCAGCAAAAGCAGCGTAACGGAGCTGTTCTGTGCGCCGATGGCTTTCATCAGACCTATCTCCTGACTTCTTTCCATAACGCTCGCCGTTACCAGGTTGCAGATACCCAGCGCTGCACCGATAAGA
>CACYDD010000102.1 GCA_902773065.1 uncultured Ruminococcus sp.
AAAAATTACAGTAAAGGAGTTGAAGCGAAAATGCCAAAAACAAAACTTGCAAGAATTGATTTAAGAATGACACCGGAAGAAAAAGAAAATCTGAAACGCAAGGCAACCGAAGCACACATGACAATTTCAAAATACATTATTCATCTCTCTCAGACAAAAAGAGTAATCCTGAAAGATGATATTGCAAAGCTGACTGTCGAAATATCATGAATAGGAAATAACATAAATCAGATCGCATACATCGGGAACTATCAGAAGTTTGTTAACAAAGCACAACTTAAAGTGGTATCGGAGTATCTGAACGAAATTATAGTGCTTCAGAAAAAAATTCTTTCTGCTATGTTCAGTGACAAAGATCATACGCTTATCACGCTTGAAAAGAAAATTGAACGCTTGACAAAAAGTGTTGACAGCATCGGCAACAGAAAAGTGTATTGAAACTAACAGCAAGAAAAATACAATGTGGTTTTTAAGGAGGATGATGTGCAGAAGATAGACACGATTCTGAGCAGTACAAATAAATCAAAGTTCAGAAGATAATTTCACCTATGGAGATCACACTTATGTTCAAAATAATAAAAACAGTAACGACCATTGAGGATGGTTATACTTAGAAAGGTGAAAATATTATGAAGTACGAAGTTCCGATTTATGAAAAGTCCAATCTCACACTGGAAGAAGCAGCAGCGTATTTTAATATCGGCATTAACAAAATCAGAGAAATATCAGACAGTGACAGATGTACTTTTGTCCTGTGGGTAGGAAACAAAAGACTGATTAAACGCAAGCTGTTTGAAGAATATCTTTCAAATATTTAAAAAATGAAAAAATTTGTGCTTATTAATGTTGACAAACTAAGAAAAAATATTATATAATAGAAACACAAGGAGACTGTCCCTAATGCGGCAGCCCTATATGCTAAGAGAAAAAGAAGTTTCCGCTTAGTTTAGCAGGCAGGCGGTTACTTCTTTTTTATATCATAGTACAACTTAACAATGTCAAGTACAATAAGTCCGATAGCGATAACTACTAAAACAGTTTGTAAAAACTCTCCGTATGTAATCATGCACTCACCCCTTTCACAGGGGCTTATTATTAAGTTTACAAAAGGCGTTAGTTAACTGCTGCAAAAACAGGAAACTACCGCCTTTAATTAACTAGAAAAACATAAATATGGGTGCAGCGTCACCGCTGCCTGCCGCAAATCCGCAGGATAATCTCCTTGCATACTCATTTTAATTTATTTTTCAAAAATAGTCAAGTACAATTTTTTTAATTCAGAAAGACTTGTATAATAAACTGCTGTCAAAAAGCGATATAAAGGACTGAATTTATGAGAATTTTACATACTGAACCAAGTGCTGACGGCTTTTCTATGCCGGCGGAATTTTCAGAACATTACGGCTGTATCCTGATTTGGCCGCACAGACGTGATTCTTGGCAAAACGGTGCTTATGCCGCAAGAAAAGCGTTCGCGGAACTGATCACTGCAATTTCGGAATCCGAAAAAGTCATTGTCTGTGCCCGATATGAAGATTATGACAGTGCAAGAAAAGCACTGCCGCCGCAGGTCAGAGTCGTGGAAATGAGCAGTGACGACAGCTGGGCAAGAGATGTTGCACCGACCTTTGTTACCAACGGAAAAGAGATCAGGGGTATCGACTGGGGCTTTAATGCATGGGGCGGTCTGCATGACGGACTGTATTTCCCGTGGGATAAGGACAACAAAATGGCAAGAAAGCTTTGCGACCTGCTGGACTGCGATACCTATGACAAAAGAGATTTTATTCTGGAAGGCGGCTCGATCCATACGGACGGCGAAGGCACATTGCTGACAACAGAAGAATGTCTGCTCAGCAAGGGTAGAAACCCAGAAATGTCAAAGGCGGAAATCGAACAAACACTGTGTAATACCCTCGGCGTTAAAAAAATCATATGGCTGAAACGTGGTATTTATCACGATGAAACAAACGGTCATATTGATAATATCTGCGCCTTTACTGCTCCTGCGGAAGTTGTTCTTGCATGGACGGATGACAAAAACGACCCACAGTATGAAATTTCACAGGAATGTCTTGATATACTTGAAAATGAAACCGATGCAAAGGGCAGAAAAATAAAAGTACACAAACTGCCCCTGCCCGAACCGGTTCACATCACTGCCGAAGAATGTGACGGCCTTGACGATATGGACGGTGAACCTACCCGAATCCCCGGGGAGCGGTTGGCGGCTTCCTATGTCAATTTCTATATTTCCAACGGTGCAGTAATTGTGCCGCAGTTCGGCGACAAAAACGACAAAACCGCTGTGGAAATTCTGCAAAAGCTGTTTCCGACCCGAAACGTGATCGGTCTGCCTCATTCCCGGGATATCCTCATCGGCGGCGGCAACATTCACTGTATCACCCAGCAAATTCCGAGCACCACGTGCTCAGGAAATTTGCGTATCCGTTCGCTGCACTCACTACAAAATTGAAGATTTCAACTTCATTCCCGCGTTCATATTATCAATACAAAACCTAAGCAACTCAATAATTTGTTACATGGAGGACAACCAATGAGAAATATTAAAGTAGCCGCTGTTCAGATGTCTATGACAAATAATGTGCATGAAAACATTGAAAAGGCAGAGAGACTTGTACGGCTTGCAGCGGCAGACGCTGCAAATATCATTCTTTTGCCGGAACTGTTTGAAAACCTGTATTTTTGTCAGGAAAGAAATTATGATTATTACAAGCTTGCTACAAGCGTCGAGGAAAATCCTGCTGTCAGCCGTTTCAAAGAAGTTGCAAAAGAGTTGAATGTCGTTCTGCCAATCAGCTTTTATGAAAAGCATATCAATTCTATCTACAATTCTGTTGCTGTGATCGATGCAGACGGAGAGATTCTCGGTATCTACCGGAAATCCCATATTCCTGACGATCATTTTTATCAGGAAAAATTCTACTTTACGCCAGGTGATACCGGCTTTAAGGTATGGGAAACCAAATTCGGCAAAATCGGCGTGGGTATTTGCTGGGATCAGTGGTTTCCCGAAACGGCAAGATGCATGGCACTTATGGGAGCGGAACTGCTGTTCTACCCGACAGCGATCGGTTCAGAACCGATTCTTGAAGTGGACAGTATGCCACACTGGAGAAGGTGTATGCAGGGACACTCCGCTGCCAATATCATGCCTGTGATTGCCGCAAACCGTGTCGGAACAGAAACAGTTGCTCCCAATGAAGCAAACAACCATCAGTCCTCTGCCCTCACCTTCTACGGTTCGTCCTTCATTACGAACGAAACGGGTGAATTGATTGAATCTGCCGACAGAGAAAGCGAATGTGTCATCACCTCGGAATTTGACCTTGATGAAATACACGAAATGCGTTTCAGCTGGGGAATTTTCCGTGACCGCCGCCCCGAACTCTATACACCGATCACCGACAGGGGAATATGATTATACAAAACGTATTATTTTACTTTTTGTATAATTAAACATAATGTATATTGCATTAATATTATACGTTAAGTATAACTTATTTTCAAACAAAAGCTGCGGCGTTTTGCTCCGCAGCCTCATTTTTTACTATTGGGAATCGGAATCATAGGTTTTGCCTGACTCAACTGTAAATCCGTCTGATTTCGGCAGAAGATTACGTCCGGGATTGTCGGCATCATTGAAGATCAGTTTATATTCTTCAAACTTGGAATCTGCTTCGTAATAATATGTTCCGTCGCTTGCCTTTGTCATTGCAACGCCCGGCCAAGCACCGTTGTTATCTTCATCTTTCTTTTCTTTATTATAAATGAAGATATTAACATTGTCGCTCCAGTCATCAGGTTTTACAAACTTGATCGCATTTTCAGGGATATCTGCACCTGCCTCCTCAGAGCTTTCCTCCACGCTGGACTCAGCCTCAGAACTTTCTTCTTCGCTGGACTCAGCCTC
>CACYDD010000103.1 GCA_902773065.1 uncultured Ruminococcus sp.
CTGAGCGGTTATTTGTTCCACACCCTCAACCTCCGAAAGCTTATCAAGGTAGGACTTATCCATATAAAAATATCCCGGAACGCCCTGAAGCATAATATTTTCAAGATCAGTTTTTGACTTTGCCGTATCGGGCACAACAATAATATCTGCCCCGAGCCTTGTTTCCAAGCTGTTCAGTCCGCTTTGCAGGCTGCTCACTGCAACCGTTCCGGCGAGGAGCGTAAACGACATCAGAAATACAATGATCATCAGTGCCGCTGTTCTTCCGGGCTTTCGGATGATATTTTTAAAGGGAAGGGTATGGATGCTCATTTTATTCGCCTTTCTTTTTCGTTTTTCTGTTTCGGAACAGCACGATCACATCTGCCGCTGCTGCAATCAGCACCAGAACCGAAACCACTGCCACAGCTGGCTTGGTCAGTGCATTGCAGGTCATCATTTCCATCATGCAGCTGCCCATCAGCGCATAAGGCACAACAGCTGCTGAAAGTGAAACAGGAATCATAGCAAGACCGAGACCCAGTTTGATATCCTGCGGCACGATCAGATGTATCACCGAGATCAGAATCATCGCCGCCGCAAAGCCGATTGTTTCCTGTTTGATCCAATGGCACGCCATAAAGCTGCCGTCCTCCATCGGACCGCAGGGTGCAAAAAATGTCAATACCCCGACAAGCAGCAGCACACTCAGCAGCAGCATTACAATTCCCGTCACAAGAGAAGAAGTCCCTGATTTTTTCATAAAATTACCGTCCTTTTCAATTCAACACATTTAACTATATAATCAATTGTATTCTATCACTGTTGAAAATATTTGTCAACGGCACAGAGCAACAAAAATCGTACCTATTCAAGTTCTTTAACCAGACTGATTATACAAAACAGGAGGAAAAAAGCACTGCCGCAGCGTAATGCTACAGCGGTGCTTTTGTTTTTTGATTCGGTTTATAAAAAGCTATTATTTGATTTTAACCTTATTTCTCCGTTGTAGTTTGTTCCTTCTGGAAAGTTCTTCATAAAGGCAACTTCATTATGCCCCCTGAACCCCATCAAATCGCCTGCGGAATTTCTGTACAATCTAACAAAAAAATATACGGCGCATCTTATGCACCAAATTTATTCAGTGCTTCTTTAACTTGACATCATTGCTCTTAACGGGAATCTGTCCGGATCATTGCTTTCATCAATTATTTTCTGAATTTCGCTCATCATTTCGTTATCAATCTTTCTTTTGCGGAAGTAATATTGCATATCGTCATCTGTGATCTCACGAATCACCTTGCATGGGTTTCCTGCGGCGATCGTCCACGAGGGGATATCCTTTGTGACAACTGAGCCTGCACCAACAACTACATTGTCACCGATCGTAACTCCCGGGCAGACAACAACATTTCCGCCAAGCCACACATTATTGCCGATCATGACATCTATCCCATATTCATAGCCCGTGTTTCTGATAGCAGGATGAACCGGGTGACCTGCCGAATAGATCGCAACATTCGGTGCAAAAAGACAGTTATCACCAATTATCACCTTTCCCACATCCAGAATCGTGCAGTTGTAATTGCAGAAAAAGTTTTTTCCGATTTTAATGTGATCACCGTAATCACAGTAAAAAGGGGGATTGATAAAACAGTTTTCTGAATCGGGAATCAGTTCCTTAATGACCTTTGCAATTCCTTCAAAATCGCTCCTGTCCATCGTATTCAGCTTCTGGGTCAGCCGTCTTGCCCGTTTTTGTTCCTTGAACACCTCATCGTCAGACAAGTATAATTGTTCACTGTCACGCCGTTCTTTATTACTGAGTACATCGATCATCCTTTCTTTTATTATCGGAGAAGTCTTTCATAAATCTGCAGATCAAGGTCTTTAAATACATTGAAAATCACCTTCATGTCCGAACCTGTTTCGGAAAGAAATTCCGTAACGGTGTCAACTGCAATTTCTGCGGCGGTTTCATTCGGGAAATGGAATTCACCTGTAGAAATACAGCAAAACGCAATACTTTCGATATCATTTTCATAGGCGGTCTCCAGACAGGAACGGTAGCAGGACTGCAAAAGCTCCCTGTCTCTTTTTGTCACCGCCCCCCGGACAATCGGTCCGACAGTATGTATCACATATTCGCATGGAAGATTATAGGCAGGCGTGATTTTTGCTTTGCCTGTAGGTTCATCAAATCCTTGTCTGTCCATAATTTCAGCACATACCCTGCGCAGTTGTATGCCCGAATAGGTATGGATCGCATTGTCAATGCACCCATGACAAGGATAAAAACAGCCAAGCATCTGCGAATTCGCAGCATTGACGATCGCACCGCACCGAAGCGTTGTGATATCGCCCTGCCAGAGATAGATATTTTCACGAACCGGAGTAAGAGAAGAAAGTTCTGTAACACCTTTCCGGCGTGTTTCCTCTTGCAGATATTCATCCTGGATCTTGATAAATTCACTGTCGGCAAGCTGCGGCATACGAATATTAAACAGCGAACGTAAAATCTGTTTCTGTTCATATTCGCTTTGAGGCTGGCGAAAGTCTTTTTCACCTCTTTCTCTGAGCAGTGCATTGATCAGGTAGGTTCTTTTTTCCTGTTGGTTCAAATTGACACCTTCTCTATCACTTGATAGTTATATCATAGCAGACTGCGAACAAAAAAGCAACCGGCGGCGCACCACGTGCGCAGGGAATTCGCGCAGTCGCTACCCTTCGGTCGCTCTGAATGAAGAAAGATTAGTTTATCGCCGTGCTTCGGGATGATATACCCAGAAATATTTTACACGAACGTGTCTTCGCTGTGAATCCGCACTCAACTGCACGGAAAATGTTATTTTATTCCTGCATTTCAAATCTTATTTATATAACTCAAAACGAAGCGATGAACTTGAGTATCATAAAAAGTTAAACGCGAATTAATCCAGTATGGTCACGCACCGCAATTTGTTTCATAAGGTTGATTATGACCTTCCGAATGGAGTTTTGTTATGAAAAAAACTTTACATTATGCGGTAAAAATAGTACAATATAATAAACTTGATTTTGGAGTGATTAACTTGAAATACATTAAATCGCTGATTCTGACGCTTCTGACAACTCTCACACTGCTTTCGCTGTCCTCCTGCTCCCCCTCTGAGCCGGAAAAAGTCACCTACTCAACTTCTCTGGATGTCTCCTCCTCCTTCTCCGGCTCGCGGACGTTCAGGATCACCTACCCGAATTCGCTTCTTGCACCCGGCTCAGAAGATGCCGAAACGCTCGAACGTCTGATCCGCACCAACTGTCCCTCCGCCCTCACCTACACTTCTGACGAAGGCGGCGAAAACATCTCCTACACCTTCACGCTTGCTTTCTCCTCCTTTTCCGACTACACAGCCAAGCTCACCGACATTCTCGGTGTTGCTCCCGGCATCACCTTTTCCAACCCGAATACTCCCCTGACAAAAGGCTGGCGTATTGATGAAGGATTCCAGAGTTCCCAGCTCATGTCATGGCTCACCACAGCCGCCCACGCCGAGCAGATCGACACCTTTGACTATGACACCACTGAAACCGAAACAAACGTCACCTTCAACAACTCCACCACCTCCACCACTCCTGCTATTTCTGTCAACAACCTCACCGGCTCACCTGTCAAAAAGATAACACTCAATACTGTCAACCACTCGTCTTCCTTTGACAGAACCATTACTTTCACCTTTACCCAGTCCACCTTTGACTCTCTCGGCGACAAGCTTACCGACTACTTCAAATCCATCACCGACACTTCTGCCGTCTCCGAATGGCTTATTGACAAAAACGACTACAACTATATCGTTACCTTTGAAAATATCACTCTTAAACAGCTCGAAGGCTACACCAACCGACTTTTCTCTTCTGTTTACGGTGATATCACCTATCTCGACAAAACCGTTGGCTCAACTGCTCTCGCCTACCAGAATTCCTACACTGAAACGCTTGATTTCTCCAATTATATCGGTGAAAACAGCTCTGATGTTCCTGTTGAATACACCTATTCCATTGCTTCAGGCTCTATGTTGGACTCCTGCCTTGTTTATTCCGATTTTGAGTGGAACAAAGCCTCTTCTCTTTTAAAAACCGACACCCCCGGCGAACAGATCGGCATCAAAAACCAATCCCCTTCTCTTACACTCCGCATCAATGACGGTAAGCAATACGTACCTGAGTCAATCGATATTACACTGACACCTCTTGACGGAGAAAATATCACAAAAACCTACTCTTTTGTTTACGATATCGCTGAAGATGGCTACGAGGCCTGTGATTATACAGCCTCTTACTTTGAAGCACACAGTATTGAACCAATTAAAGACGTCATTGACGGCACTTCCGTATGCACTATCACATTTACAGGTGCTGTTTCCGACGTCAACACCAAAACAGCCAATATTTTTGGTGTTGACAATCTGATTACATACTCTTCGCAAGTTCCTTTCCTGACGCTCCGCACAAACAAACATTTCGAGGATCACATCAACTTATCCTCGCTCCTTGTCGGACAGAATGAGGATACTCCTGTAAGCTATACACTGATTCCCCGGGAAAATGAACTGGCTCATTCATTGATACTTTCAAAACCTGACTCTGATGTAAGCACTTCTGCCGAGCAGAACAAAGACGGAAATTATTCCATTAAGCTTGCCGGCTGTCAGGCTGACATCAAAGCTGATATATCACTTCCGGATATTTATGATATCATTATATTCTGTGCCATTTCCCTTGTCATGCTGCTGATCACAATGGGACTGATCCTTCTTCTTCGCAGCCGCAAGCCTATTCCGGCTCTTCCCCATGGAACTCAGCAGAAGCCTGCAATACCAAAACCTCAAAAGCAGCAGAAACTTCCACCCAAAACTAAAAACGCTAAAAGGAACGGTAATAAAAAATGAAAACAAAACTATGTATATTTGATCTTGACGGCACACTGATCAATTCACTTTACGATCTTGCTGATGCAATGAATTATGCTTTAAAAAAGAACCGGCTCCCTACTCATGACCGTGAAAAATACCGTTTTATGGTCGGAAACGGTATCTCTGTCCTTGCAGACCGTGCCATGGTCGTTCCCGAAGGAACAGATTCACAGTTAAAACAGCAAATTCTTGCTGACTTTAATTCTTATTATAACGCTCATAATACAGATCTTACTGTGTCCTATGAAGGAATTCCCGAACTTCTGACACAGCTTGATGGACTCGGAATACAGTATGCTGTTCTTTCCAACAAACCCGATGAATTTGCCCCGAGAATTGTCAAAGCACTGTTCCCACAGCACCAATTTGCTGCTGTATGGGGAAAACGTGACTATTTTCCAAGAAAACCTGATCCAACCTCAGTTCTTGCACTGATTCAAGCCTTAGGATTTGATTCTGAGGAATGTCTGTATATTGGTGACAGTGATGTTGATATTAAAACTGCCAGAAATGCTGGTCTGAGAAACGTGGGAGTCAGCTGGGGTTTCCGTCCTGTTTCGGAGCTACAAGCCGCAGGGGCGGATTTTATTGCTAACAAACCTGATCAGATCATCAGTCATCTTTGAGGTAGCACTATGAAACAGACTCCAAAAGTAAATTATCAGTTAATCCTTGATAAGACAATAAAAGACAATACAGCGAAAGGCATAACCCCCTCGCTGCTGCTGCATAGCTGCTGCGCACCATGCAGCAGCTATGTCCTTGAATATCTGACAAAATATTTTGATATTACTATATTCTACTATAATCCGAATATTTCTCCCGAAAGCGAATACCGCCACAGAGTTTCCGAACAGAAACGCCTTATTTCAGAAATGTGTCCACAGGTAAAATTTCTTGAAGGAAGGTATGATCCCGAACGATTTTATGAAATTGCAAAAGGGCTTGAAAACGAACCTGAACGAGGAAAACGGTGTCTGAAATGTTACCGTTTGCGCCTTGAAGAAAGTGCCGTAAAGGCAAGCGCATACAATTTTGATTATTTTACAACCACACTCTCGATCTCGCCACAAAAAGATTCGGCAATTCTGAACTTGATCGGTGCAGAAGTCAGTGAGCAATTTGGCATTCCCTATTTGTATTCTGACTTCAAAAAGCGCGGCGGATACCAACGTTCTATTGAATTGTCAGCTGAATACGAGCTTTACAGACAGAACTTCTGCGGCTGTGTTTTTTCCAAAGCCCAAGCTCAAAAACAAGAACAAGAAAAATCATCTGATGGCAAAAACACCTCCGGGTAATCCGGAGGTGTTTTATATTCTGATGTTAGGTTGTTTATCAGCCTTTCAAAAAGGCAATACCTGTATTAAATGTATTTCCTTCACCGCCAACCGTAAATTCACCATCCTTCGTATATTCTACAAAAGAACTGTCATCCGCATCAAATGTGACATTTTTACAGTTATAAAGCAGTACCGTACCGGAAATAGAATAACCGTTCTCCATTGTGATCTTATAGCTGAGATAATTGAATATCCTGCTTTCTTCATTAGCAAGTTCTGCTTTTTGTTTGTAAAGTCTGAATTTTATATTATCCAGTCCTGATACCTGTAAAGTTGTAGATTTTACGATATTGACATAACCGCCTCCGGTTTCTTCCTTATCCAGATCATAGTATTTTGCATAAGTAGAACCTGCATCAACGGTAAGCATACCGCCTGAGGCTGTTGAATTGTTCAGCTGTGCAGTAGCTTCATCCTTTACGATATGATCAACATAACTTCCATTCAGTGAAGAGTCATTTGTGATATAATAAACAGTTGTAGCAAGCCTTGCTTTATCCAAAATAAACTTTTCAATTTCCAATGCTTTTTCCTGCTCACTGGCTGTAACAGATGCAGTTGAATAATTTTGCATTGCTGAAGCAAATATTCCTATACCGACACCTGCTGTAATAGACATGATCGCAACGGTTACAACAAGTTCAACAAGAGTAAATGCCTTTTTTGTTCTAAATTTCTTCACTCAAATCATCTCCTCTCGCATCACTTTTTATACGGAACAAATGTTTCATAAACAATCGGACCTGATGCTGAATCGAAACAGGTTTTGATTGTTACGCCATCTACATTAACATCATGTGTAGTATCGCTGTCAACCTTTAATGTTGTTTTTGTCTCAGGGATCAATGTATACTGATAGCTGACATTCTCTTTGAATGTAACAGTATACTTACCCGTTGCATCTTTAGTTGCCTTCACATACTCAGCCTCAGGTACACTTTCCTTTACAGCT
This sequence comes from uncultured Ruminococcus sp., assembly GCA_902773065.1. Taxonomy (GTDB): domain Bacteria; phylum Bacillota; class Clostridia; order Oscillospirales; family Acutalibacteraceae; genus UBA1213. The sequence continues at coordinate 7,224 of CACYDD010000103.1, forward strand.
GCCACGATCGTACTGTCAGCAACATTATTTGTTTCAATCGAATCAATTTCATCATTAACCGTTGCATTGTCGGGGAATTTAAGATTGCGGACAGCATTCATGATCACTTCATTCAATGAAGCATTCAATACTGCGGCTTTGTTCTCATCGGAATTGTAAACTGTTGTCGTAAAACCGCCTACCATAGCCCCAAGTGTAGATGCAAAGACGATTACAACCAATGTAACACCGATCAGAAGTTCAACGAGTGTCATACCCTTTTTGGATTTTATTCTTCGCTTTTCAGATTCACGTTTCATATAATACTCCCCCTGATGTATAACTATAATCTACACATAGTCATAGCTTTAGATATGTATATTTACATTATACTATAAATTCAGATCAATTCAAGTGTTTTTTCGTAATATTTTTTACAAAAATTCACCGCTGAGTTTGTTGATTTTTATAGCATAAGTTAACGGCGCATTGCAGAACCGTCTCAATGCACCGTTAATATTATATTATTCTGACTTATACAAAATACTGAAATACATCAGCCTGTTTCTGTTGATGCACCAACAACATCATAGATACCGAACATCGGAAGGATCATTGCTACAACAACTGTACCAACAACAACACCGATTACAACCGTCATGATAGGTGTCATCGCATCGGTCAGTTTCTGGGTGGATTCATCACTCTGTTCCTCAAAAAGTTCTGCCATTTTGAAGAGTGAATCACCAAGCATACCGGATTCTTCACCTACTCGGATCATTGATACAAGGATCGCATCAAATACGGGGTGCTTTGCCATTGCTTCATGGATCGTTACACCGATCTGCACGTCATCCAGTACATACTGGATCTCCTGTTTTACATAAATGTTAGGTACAGCATCTCTTGCAAGAGCCATCGCTTTATGGATCGGTATACCTGCATCAGTCAGTGTTGACATGATTCGACAGAAACGTGCAAGGGCACTCTGACGAACGATAGGACCGATCAGCGGGATCTTCAGCTGGATCTGAGCAAATTTCATCTGAAATTCCGCACTGTTTTTCTTCAATGTATAGAAGCCTGCACCAATACCTGCAATGATGATCAACAGCAGCCACCAATATCCGATCAGGATATCCGAGAAGCCCATCAACGCAAGTGTCAGACCCGGAAGTTCGGCACCCATTGATCCGTAAGTATCTTTAAAGGTCGGAAGAACGAAGCCGCAGAGGATAATAACAAGTGCAATAACGAGTACAATAAGGAATATCGGGTATGTAAATGCACTTCTGAGTTTTCCCGAAAGGGCAATATCCTTTTTACAGATCAATCCACACTGCTGGAATGCACTGTCAAGACGACCGTTTGCTTCACCGGCCTCTATAATACTGATATAAACACCGGGGAAACCTTCAAAGTTTTTCATTGACTGAGAAAGTGTAAAACCATTGTAAAGATTTTCATTGATCTCCTTCAAAATCTTCTGCATTCCTGTATCCTTTTCAGAATCGATCATGATCTGCATTGACATTGAAAGGTTGATACGTGCCTTCATCATCATACCAAGCTGGTTGAAAAGAAGGAGAAGCTTTTTCTTTTTGATTTTTTTCGTATGGATATCGCCGCCCATATCCATCTGCCAGATACTTGTGGGGACATCGGATCCTGCTGCTTCCGAAATATCCTGTACGATAAGTCCTTTTTCACGAAGGATACTGATAGCCTGATTTTGTGTTTCGGCTTCGATCGCACCTTCTTTTTTCTGGTTTCTGGCGTTCATCGCCACGTATTTATACTTCAATACAGCTCACTCCCTTTTATCTTCTTGCGTCTGTGTCACCAATATCAAAGTTCCA
>CACYDD010000104.1 GCA_902773065.1 uncultured Ruminococcus sp.
CGGATTTTTTTAAAATTTTCCCGGAATCCAGCATTTTGATACATTTTTTTCTTCCATTTCTGCGCTTTTTACATAACCGTCTTCGATAATCACAGAGCATTCGTTACCGGTTGAAACTCTCGTTGCAATCGCCTGCAAGCCCTCCGCTTCCAGCCACTTCCCGAATTCGCTCAGCGTATCCATATCCATCTGCTCCAGCTTGTCAAGCAGCACAAATCCGCATTCCGGATTAAGTCTGCGTACAATTGCCGCAGCTACTCTCAGCTGCTCCGATGCGCTCATATTATCCCAGTGATAGCCCTTGTATGTAAGCATCCCATCCTTCACTGACAGCTCCGGAAGCGGCAGATCAGCATTTGTCAGCAATTCCGTTTGTGCTTTTCGTACAGCCTCTATCTGATTGGTAAGATCATCATATTCTTTGCGGTATGTTTCTGCATCTATTTCCGCTTTCTGCCGTTCAAGATTCTCTCTGATTTTCCGGTTCAGGCTGTCAATTTCTGAAATATTCTTTTCCAGCTCGGCGGTGCTCTCATCGTGAAGCCGGGCAGCTGTTTTCTTTGCTGTTTCTAGTTCACCCAGTGCAGCGGTCAGCTCCATGTCTTTTTCAGCCAGCTCCCCGTTCAGGCGGTCAAGCTCTTTTTTAATCAGCATTTTTTCCCGGCTCAGGCTATTGGCTTTACTTTCAATCTGAAATACACGGTCACGCTTACGCTGATTCTCTCCGTTTTTTGCAAGTATATCCTGCTGCTGGCGGATAAGCTCCGCAGCAGAAACCGGTTCATTTGGTATACCCGTGTGAAGCGGCAGCTCGTCAGCATATTTCTGTTTCCGGTCTGCAATCCTGCCAATTTCGGTACGTCTGTTATAAAGTCTGCTTTCTTCGTTTTCAAGCTCAAAGAGTTTATCACCAACGCCGATTATCTCCAGCAGCACCCGTGCCTTTTCCTTATTATTCATGTTCATGAACTTCGGAAGGTCAAGCGCCAGCTCTGAAATAAAGCTGTCAAGCAGCTGCTGACCAGACTTATTGCCGCTGGGGTCTACAACCTTCAAGGCACTGTTTTTGCCGCTGCGTTCTACGATCATGCCATTATCAAGCGTAATCTTCAGATGCGGCGGAATAACAGAACCATCACGCTGGGCGTCCGTCGGGCGGAATTTGTTCCCGCCCAGCGCCCACGCAATTGCATCCAGTACAGAGGTTTTCCCTTGACCGTTTTTTCCGCCGATAACCGTCAGCCCATTTGCCGTAGGTTCAAGCCGTACTGCTTTGATACGCTTGATATTTTCAAGTTCCAGTGTATTGATTTTCATGTTATTACCTCCTCAAAAGCATAAATTATCTGCGATATCATAAACTGCAGCAATACCGCTGTCGCAGTCTATGTTGATATCCCTTGTATGACCGTTTTTATACGTAATTCGTGCTACGTCCTTGACATACTTTGTGCCGTCTATAGGCACAGTAAGCGGCACAATGCTCACTATGTTCTTGCCCTCACGGGTCAGCCTGAGGGTCCCCGCAAGGCTGTGCAGGATTTCAGTCATGTTTTCAAAAGACTGACACTTGATTTTTTCTTCGTTTCCGGATATAATATTCTCAGGTGAATTATTCATATCCTTTTCCGTTGCCGGTATTGCAGTACCGACAGCGGATTTTTCTTTGTCTGTCAGCATCGTGTTTCTCCTTTCTCACGCCATCCTGTCCAGCATCAGCTTGTCATCGTAACCGATATATCCTACCGACCACAGCCAGCTGGTTGCCCTGTACACCGGTACGCCGGTTGCTTTCAGGCGGTCAACTATTTGTAAGACTGTTCCGGCAGGCTCAAGGTATGCGCTTCTGATCGCCTGACGCTGTTCTTTGGTTAGTTCCTGTATGCTCATTGTCATCCTCCAATTCGTACCCTTCCCGCCCCAGAAGGTAGTCCGTGCTTACACCGAAGTAATCAGCAAGTTTCAGCAGATTCTCTGTCCCCGGTAGGCAGTGCCCAATTTTATAGAAACTCAAAGTCTGCTGCATAATTCCCATATCATCTGCGATATCCTTAGCAGTCAGCCCCTGGAACCTATGCGCTGAGAACAGCAGATCGTTCAGTCTCTGACAGAAAGGGTGGTCCTTGTACTTCCTGTCACTCATTTTCCGCACCTGCCGTTCTAGTGCTGGATTTCGTACCACTCCAGGTCATTGTCACAGCTGTGTGCTCCGCTGCCGATTCTGCCGGAGTGGAGCGCATACCACAGCGCATCCCGCCATGATATCCTGGTCTTGTTTTCAATCTCCCGGCAGCGTTTTTCAACTGCTCTGCACTTCAGTTCCTTCCGGGTTGCCTTGATCGCCTTCGGCAGCCACGACAGCAGATACCGCAGCTCCATGCTGTCATACCTATACGCATTTTCCAGCGTATATCCTTCCACAGCATCCCCGCTGATCCGGATATCCATTTTTGGTGTCCTCATTGTTTCCTCTCTTTCC
>CACYDD010000105.1 GCA_902773065.1 uncultured Ruminococcus sp.
ATTATTTCAACGCCAATTTTCATGTCTATTTCATATTTATCCCCACATTTTTCGTTTTTATTTTTGGTGGATGAACTGAATTATTGATCTGAATCAAAAGTCAATGTACTTAATATGACAGAAAAAGCGGTTGACTGAATCTCAATTCTTACATTCATATACCTACCCTAGATGTCCATCCTAATACTTTGAACCAAGGTAAGACCAGATTATTTTCTCTCAAGTCACTTTCGTATTCATCCCATACAAGCCTTAGTATCTTTATATATGGATTATTTTCATCTACACCTTGCAGCTTCAGTTCGTAATAATAACGATTGACATCGATTAGAACTGTTGTAAAATCCTGGTAAGCTGAATCATCCCTAATATCATCAGGATTTCTCTTTTGAAGATAAGGAACCAGAGACTCCCATTGCAATAGCGGTATTATTTTATCCAGAAATGATTCTGTGAAATCAATATATACAGTGTAGCGTGAATCAGGATCACCGTTTTTTAGACAAATACGAGATCCCCCAGCTGTTATAGTTAACTCGTATTCGGCATCTACCCAGTTGATCCGATTACTAAAAATCAAATACAATGGAACATTGTTGAATTCTGTATTTGGAGGTTTGATGTTGCTCACTGATGGTAAAGCATTCAGATATTCGCGCATCTTCTTCCTTCCGGCCCGACTGAGTGTCCACTGATTTATGAAGTATTCATCAGACCCTTCGGTCAATGTGTGATACATTTCAGAAAGAACCATGATACAATCTCTGGCACCTTCCCGAAGTTCAGCTGGCAGGTCTTCTGACACAAGGGTTTGATCGAGCTTTGAGAGCCATTCCATCGTTGCTTTAGGAATATTTGTGTTGGAACACTGTTGGTTAAGGTCACGGCCTGAATAGAACAGCATTCCATAGTACTCGGAAGCGGCGTCAATCCATGAAGGTCTCTCCATTCCTTTGATTTTGTAATAATCCTTGAGACGCAAAATGTATTTTTCGTATGGTGTTGGTCCTCTCATGATGGTGCTCCTCAATACACTGAGATAAGGTTTTCTATCATTCCATATAGGATCGTAATGTGTCGTCTTCCTTTTTTCTTCCCCTTCTCTTTTCAGTCCCTATAAATGTTTTGATCTACTGTCGCTTCCTCGGACAATATGTGTTAATCGATTCTTCCGTCAATTCTAACTATATTACGGACTCTCACGTCATGGTGTACAAAGTTCTCATTATTCAGCTGTTGGGTCACTTCATCATAAACTGGAGCTATCCCCAAAGGATCACGAATAGTTAAAATCATACAGAATTCCTGACTGAGCTGATAATCCTTTTTTATAGCGTCTTTCTCTATGAAATCTCTATATAACCCCTCGATCTTCAGGTACCATTTTCTGTTGGAAGGCAGCCACTTATCTCTTTCTGCCGGTCTCATATCAGCTAAATCAACAGCATACTTTTTCACAGGATGAAACTTCTTCCCGTATTTAACAAGGGTACATTCGCGTTCAAATCCTGTAAGAGGATGAATTCCTTTTGCACTTGCGCTATAGATTCCATCATTCAGTAGATTCTGGTTTTCTCCTAGTCCTATTGGGTTGATAATTGTTCGTTTGTTGGTGTCTCTTTCTCTCTCTGTTTCATAAGTACCGAAGAAAACATCCAAGTTGGATTGGCAATACTCACCTGCCTGCTTTTCATCAACAAGCGTTTTATTGACAAGCGTCAATATAATCTGGCCCCGGAAGAAACCATTTTTATCTATCATGCTTGTCGGGAACGGAAAATTAAACATCTCTATAAAGCTTCCTTTGTCCAGCGAGTCTCTAAGAATCAAGGTAATCTCATCCGGTGAATTGTAAAGAATATCTTGAGCCTTAACCGGAACGCCAAACCCCATATTATTGACCTTATCAACCATCTTCATCTGAATACCGGCAGGATATTTCGCATAATGGATGGTTAATGCTTTCAGTAAGAGCGGATCAAATTCTTCCTGCATCATATAGGAGAGATCAGAAACAATCCTTGTTACAGCAGGCGTAGAAAAGCTAGTTCCGATATATCTGATATCATCGTCGTCCAGATTAAAAGTCCGCATACCATGATCAACTCTTCTGCCGTTATGCATCCCGGAGTTTCCGCCATAAAAAACAAGCTCTGGTTTTATGATACTTGCAGGTCCCGGCCCGACACGAGTAAACGGTGAAGGCATATTTGCATCTGCATAGTCATACTCTTCTTTTGTCTGAGCGATAGATCCTACTGTCAACGCTCTTATAGAATCAGCTGATTTGCTAATCCTCTGCTTAGGCTGACCTTTCTCAAAGTTGTGACAATTACCTGCAGACTTTATTATCAGGACATTATTCTCATCTTGAATGTTGTCCAGCGCCATCCCAAATTCTGAAAAGTTATCAAGATCGCTTTCATCTTCCTCGCCCAAGGACATATTCCATATCTTAATATGTGGATTGCGTTCAACAGCGTCTCTTACATTCTCAACAAGGTCTTCTGGGTATATTCTCTGACTGGGATAAACCAATGCGCTGAACAAGTTTACTCCACCCGTACTGCAAATATCTGTTCCATTCAAATCATCTGAATACTCTATAATGCTGGCTACGGATGTCCCATGGCTTCTGTCAGTATACTCTTCCGGATAATTCGTATGCTCACCTTCAAGGAGCCATGGAGATAAATGCCCGATGGGTGCGATACCTGTGTCTAAAACACCCACCACTGGGTATTCCTCCCCCTCTTCCGGATATCTTACAAGAACCATTTCCTCGTCCGAAAGCGCATCAAGCGTAACTGCAACCAGAGATGACTTTTCTACGGTATATAAGCCTTCAAAGTCCTCCAGCTTTTCATATTGATCTAAGGATTCGACTGACAAACGATAGATATACATATCTGCCGTAAAACGAATCTTTCTCATTATCTGAATTCCGTTTTCCTCGCAGAATTTTTCAAAAAGAATACGAACTAGATTGTTGCGGTCAAAATCATTATAATCAAATAGCCTTGCCCTATACTCAGTATGGCCATCCTCATACTTATCCATGATTGGGCGGAAAACTGTCATCCCGGATAAGGAGGATGTGAGAGTCGCCATTTCCTCCTTCTGAATAGCCTCCTCTAGGTTATCCAAAACCACTTCACTTGAAAGAACAGAAAGAATCTGTCTGTCACCATAGATGCCGACCACATTATCGTTTCCATCACTTTCAAGGATATTGACAACACGTCCCCTATGGGATTTTGCTATGGCACTCTCTTCCAAACTCGTTGCCATTATCACCGGCAGTGTTCTTTGTTTTGCAAACTCCTCACGGAAATCAGAGCGAACTTCTTGAAGGTCATCTGTTAATACTGCGGCATGGTTCCTTAATGCTTCACCGTGAAGCACAAAACCTGGTTCGCGATTATCGCCGCCGCCCTCAGTACTTCTGTCATCATAGTCTTTTCTCTTTTCAAAAATCTTTATAGGAAGATATTTTTCACTCATTTGCTTTCACCCTTTCTGCAAATTGATCAGTCTTCCGTCTGGAAAACCCAGTATGCGCCATCACACGTTTCTTCGGAACGCCACATTTCAACATAAATAATGCCATGTCCTCTTTTGAATAATCTCCGTGTGTCTTAAATAAAAATACTTCCGCTATAATGGTTTCCATTTCCAGTTCTACGTTTTTACTTAGCACTGCTTTCTTAGAAAGGTTGTTGTTTATTTTCTTGATGTCTGAATACGAAAGTCCCTGCATACATTCAAATACTTTTTTCCATTGGTTTTCCTTAATCTGCGATGTGTTTACAAACTCTGGAAGTAGCTGCATCATCTGTTTGATCTCCAGAATCCCTGGTCGCGGTATTTCAATAACCGTCTGAAACCTTCTCCATATGGCATTATCCAATAACTCCTGATGATTAGTCGCCGCAATTAGTATACCCTCACTGCTGTAGTCATCAATATTTTGCAGTAAACTGTTTACAACTCTTTTTAGTTCTCCTAGTTCATGTTGGTCATCCCTTGCTTTTGCAATAGCATCAAATTCATCAAGAAAAAGAACACATGGCTGCCGTTTAGCGTACTCAAAGATTTTATGGATATTCTTCGCTGTTGCTCCAAGTAATGAAGAAATAAGTGTATCTAGTCTTGCTGTTACTAAAGGCAGTTGCATCTGTGAGGCAATGTATGAAGCAACTGTCGTTTTTCCACAGCCAGGATACCCATAAAGAAGAAGTGACTGTGCAAAATCAAGTCCCATGTCATCCATTATTTTTTTATGCTGGATTGTATCCATAAAATCCTGCAGTTTTTGCTTGACCGGTTCAGAAAGAACCAGATTTTCGGCTTGCGGATCATAGTCAATATCAACAATATTCATCCGACTTTCCTGATCAACTGGAATTGGAACCAAAGAATCCATCACAGCTTGACCAGTTCCTTTACGTTCCAGTATGTTAGCAATACGCGTGCTTCCGCGCTTCTCCCCATCTTCATCCATCTTTTTTGCAAGAAGCATGGCAAAACTCCTGACTTTTTCTTTATCACGTTCAAGCCCAGCTTCTATTATTTTTCCAATTTCAGCATAATACATGCCTGTCATCTCCTTTCGGACATACTCATACTCGTACATCATACTACGAATTTGAGCATTTTTCAATTAGAAACGGGCGTTTTTTATATATTTTGAGCATTTTATTTTGTTTTTTAACATTTTGCAAGTGTACCTGTGCATTTTTGCCTTCAATATTACATTTAAGTCGCTCTATTTAACAAATAAACAAACTGGCAAGCAGGGCATTTGACGGACAAACATCCATCTCATGCCAATTTCCTTCTACCACGGCTTTTGAAAATTGCTTGTTGTGAAACTCTCCACTCCCCTTGAGATTGCCAACTTCGTTGTCTGGATGCGCCGCCGTTTAGTCAGCTTTACAGGCATCGCGCTCACGCGCAAAACTGAAAAGGCCGCTTCAGGACATCAGTGAAAACCAACATCCGCAGCGGCATTAATATATACGATTTCTGCACCTGCTACATTCGCACTCTTACCCATCGGCGGTCTAGACTGCATTGCTGTTTCCTTCTTCTTTTCAGCTCCTTCAATACTGAGAATGGCTTTATCTCCGCGATGCCCTGCCCATTGAATCTCTCCGGGTGCAGGATTTTTTCAACTTTGTCTGAAACCTCCGGATCATCGAAAACTACTCCTTCCAACCAGACCTTTGCTTCAGCCCTGTTTTCCATTTGCATCACAGTTCCGCCCTCTGAAAAGAAACGCAGATTATCGTCATCACTTTCCAAATGGTCGAAGGAATCACCACCTAAGGGTGCCAATCTGGCAACATCACATTTTCTTCCATTCAAACACCTATGATCAATTCTCAACCCGAAACGTCTCCAGATACTCCTCAAAAACCTTGACGTTGACCAGCGAAATCTTATTGATCTTGTAAACGGCACCGGCATCCGCCGCCAACCGCATAAAGCTATGTTTACACATGGAATACCGCCGCGCGCCTTCATCATAACGGACAAATACCTTTTCATCTTCCGGTGCCGTCTTCTTCTGACTAACCTTCGGCAGATCTCCTTTATCGATACCCAGAACACTAAAATTATCATTGTAGTACTTTCTTGCCATTGCTTTTTCCCTCCTTGAGTTTGGTGTTTTAGATTTTTCTTGTGTGGACCGTTGTATATCTCTAAGGTCCTTCTGTATATAGATATATAAGAATCTCTGGAAAAACCTGCAAAAAACGGACAAAAGCCTTCCCTTTTGCCAAAATGTGCCAAATCACATTGTCTGCCACAGCATTCCGAGGAATTCGTCCTCTCTGATGATCGCGATTTTCTTACCCTGACGAATATATTTCTCGGCCAGCCGCGTCTTATTAGACTTTTCTCCATGAATGGAATTGCGGCGATAGTAACCAACAACAAGGTAATCTGTATTTTGAGTCACATTGTTTTGTGAAAAGCCGCCGCAGGCTTCGATCTGGTCGAATGCATCCTGCCGTTTGTAAAATGCAAGGATCCCGGTGATCGCAATGTGTTTTCCCTTAATCGTGGGTTTTTCCTGATTCACATCCATCCAAGATTTCCCTCTTGTATTTATAAAAGCTGATCTTCGAGATTCCAGCCAGCCGCCACGTCTCTTCATTCGATAACGATCCACCAAAAGACTTGTTATGCTTCCGGATCGTCTCCTTCGCGTTAACGGCCTTCCGGGTTTCGATCCTGCTCCCGGTTCTCCTGCCTGCGATGTGCCCTGCCTCTTTTGCCTTCATCATCCCCTCTTTGGTGCGGGTATGGAGATAGTCGACCTCTTTCTGCGCCTGTTCGAAAGCATATCTGATCTGCTTCTCCGCGAGGATCATAAGAACGCGGTTCGTCGCGTCGATATAAATGTCGGCGATATCATTTCCTGTCAGCGCAAGCCCGTTGTTAAGCGAATCGCGGTAGGTCGTTGTATTGATGTGCGGCTCCTTCAGGAAAATGAGATTGATGTTTTTGTAAAAGAGCTCTTGATACAGGGCGAATCCTTCTTCCGCGTTTCTGCTCATGCGCGATACTTCATCAAAAACAATCGTATCGCCGGGAACCACTCTCCGAAGGATCTTATCCAACTCCTTCCGCCCCTGCAGTGTATATTTCGCATGAGTAGATCACTTTGCACGGTCAACTAGATCACCCTTC
>CACYDD010000106.1 GCA_902773065.1 uncultured Ruminococcus sp.
CGATGGCTTCAGCAGGTGGCATTGAGCAGTACCGGCAACGGGCTGCCAAGATAGATGGCTGTTCACGACAGAACCCGGCTTATCGTCCCACTCAATTTTTTGCTTACCAAGCGGTGCGCCGGCGAGTCACCGATTCCTATATCGCGTTTAAATTTTATATCATGTTCAACCTCATTGCCGCGTTTCAGGTTTATATTTGAATCGCGGTATTGAATTTACCCTTTCAAAATGTAGGAAACGCAGCAGAGATATTTCTCAGATATTATACAGATAATTCAAAAAATCCATTTTATTTTTTACCGTCAGATGGTATAATAGACACATATAAAAATCGGGGAGGTTTTAAAATGAACATTGAGGATGTAAAGAAAAAAGCAAAACAGGTTTCAAGAGAATTTGTGCTGATCAATGCCGGTATCGTCGTTCTGGGAATTCTTCTTGTGGAATATCCTGCTCAATCCAAGGATATCATCTGCCGTGCTCTGGGTGCTGTGCTGTCGGTCTGGGGCGTTTTCAAAATCATCGAATACATAAAACTCAGACATAATGAAATTTTTGGCTCGTTTGCACTGGTTCAAGGCTGTGTACTTCTGGGATTCGGCGTTTATATTCTCATTGTACCTGCTGTTCTCGCTGCATTTATCACTGCGGCACTTTCGATCGTTCTGTTTATTGGTGCCGTGCTGAAATTACAGTATGCACTGGAATTTTCAAGGTATGATTCCAACGGCCGCTGGTTTCAGGCTGCCGCTGCTATTGTCATGATTATCGCAAGCGTTATCTCCTTTGTCAATCCCTTTGGTCAAGCCTCCAATATCCTGATGATATTTCTTGGAATCTCACTGATCGTTGATGGTGTATGGGATCTTCTTACAATCGCCTACATAACCAAAACCTTTAAAGAAGTAAAGGATGAAGTTAAGAAAACGAGAAAAAAGAACCATACAAAATCAACCCGGGAATATATTGATACAGAAGCAGTAGATGTTGATGATGACAACTAACTAAAACAAAACGACCGATTCAATCGAATCGGTCGTTTTTGTTTTAGTTTTTAAACGGCTCAACCTTTACGCCGAATTCAGTCGGCACACAAACACTCGGCACTCCCTCTCTCGGGTAGCGGCGTGTGATTTCTTCATACATCACATATAGTGTCTGAACACCGTTTTCCAGAACATAGTAATGTTTGATGTACGGCAAAAGAAGAACAAGCAGCAGTACAAACAGTGCAAAAAGCGGTATGCTTGCCGCAAATATCATAACAAGCAGCACTGCTACTGTTACAATGGCAAACAAAAAAGTCACAATAAGATGTACAAACCGTTCATGCTGCCAGAACTGAATTTCCCTCAGAAGCTCCTCTTTAAACGCTTGGGGATCATCAATTTTTTTGCCGCTGTCCAGAAATTGATGCAAATTTTTAATATAGAGTTTTAGTTTATTTCCCATAATGATTGCCCTTATACATTGGTATAATCCGTTCCATTACATATTCCTTGCATATAAAGCCATTTCCGATATCCGTATCTACAGATTTCACCCTGTAAAACCCGAGATGTTCATAAACATTAATGGCAAAATTATTTTGCCGCTCTACCCTGAGCCGCATTTTCTTGACATGGTTAAAACCAAGTTCGGGATTGGCATAAATGGAGTCAAGGTGCGCTATTGTTCTCTTGGCAAGACCCTGCCGGCGATATTCTGCTTTGATATAGAGTCTTGCGAGGAAAACATAATCACTCTGTGTCAGAACGCACATATAGCCTGCGAGTTTTTCATCTGCCAGAAGCATATAATAAATATAGCCCTGTGACATCTGATTTTTCAGTGCTTCCCTTGACTGATATTTTTCAAGCATATACCGTATCTGCTCGGGTGAAAAAATATCCTTATAATAATTGTGCCATACGTGATTAGCAGCTTCTTCCACCTCGATGATCTGTTTTTCGGTAACCACAGGCATTACATCAAATCTCATAAAACCCCCACAATCGCCAAAAACAAAAATTTACTCTCAGCGATTATCTCTTTCAATTTTTTTCCTGACAATCTTTGTGTCAACATGGATATCCTCCGACTTTGTCAGCGTCAAAGGTGCTTTTTTCTTATAGGTATACGGTTCTGTCTGACCGTTGGTTTTGTATCTCCGGAAGATAATAAATACCGTTACACCCGAAACCACTGCACCAATTCCAAAAGATCTCAGAATGATCTTGACAAGATCCGGTTGTTCATGATCAGCAGCGGAAAGTGTCTGATACTCCTCGGAAACAGCCGCTGTATCTTCAGACTCATCCGTATTTTCTCCGTAAGCATAAACACTGAAAGAGAACAGAGATATGGAAAGTACTGCCATAATAAGCACAAAAAGTCTTGCAAAAGTCTGATTCTTTTTCATCGCAGATACCCCCACAACACCAGAATGATAAATATTGCTAAAAACAAACCAATGCCGAACGCTGCAAGTTTCGCAGCACTGACAGGCAGTTCACCGTAATTTTTGCCCGTCTGTCCGTTCATTGCATACATATAATCCTTATCCTTGTATTTAAACGTCATGACCCATACCGGCATCAAGGCATACGCCCACGATTCGGTCAAAGTTTTCAGATCCATGCCGTCAACTGTAACGGAATCATAGCCTTCAATGGTTTCCCGGTAGATCTTCTCCGCATATTTTTCCAGCTCTTTATCCACATCATTCTGGGCATCTTTCCTTTCAAGGTCACGCTTTTCTGCAAGGAAACCCGAAAGATAGGACATCGTGAACGGACGAGCCTCATCATCGTCAAACGGATTGACATATTTCAGTGCCTTTTTATTGTCAGGCTCTTTTAATGCCGCATGAGGGAAATTTTTGAAATCTATATCACCTGCCCGAACGATCTTATAGATCTTCGTTTCCTCGATCTCATAATCTCCCTCCCTCCATTTACGGCGTATTTTACCCGTTGCCCTGATTCCTCCACGCTTTTTGGAATCTACCAGCCAGTACGGGTAATACACACCCTTCATCATTTCCATCTGACCTTCCGAAAGAAAATCGTTCGGGAGGAATTTTTTCTTTCCGCAGAAATCAAGGAATTTCTGCTTGGCATCCTTTTCAGAGATCTTGAACGGAATCACCCTGTTCGGCTTGAAATTACCGGCAAGCCTGTTGGAAAGAACGATCGGATTATGACAGTAAACACAGAACGTTGCCGCTGTATTGGTTTCGGCAATTACCTCCGCACCACAGCTCTGGCATACATACAAAGCCGCCTGCTGGTAAAATTCATCTGTACCTTCCTCTGCCTGTTCAGGTTCGGGTTTTGATTCCTCATTCAATTTTTCATCAAGCTTGCCGAAATGCTTTTCGAGCTCCTGCTCGGTAAAATCGCTCTGACAGTATTCGCAGGCGAATTTCAGTTTCTTGGCATCATACTGCAAAGGACCTCCGCAGTTAATACATTTATACGAAATTGCTTCCATAAGCGTCGGTTGATACCTACACCCCTTTTCTTACAACATATGTAATATAATTGCCGCACCGATACGCAAAGTGCGGCAATGATTCTTAATGATTTATTTTAATCAGACAAAATCCGCCTCATTGATCGGATCACCGCATTCCGGGCAGAATTTCGGGATAGGCTTGGACATATCGGGTTCATAGCCGCACTTATCGCACTTGATCTTCTTCGGTTTATCAGCAGGACGAGGATTGCCGCATTCTGCACAGAATTTACCTGTGTTGACAGCACCGCAGGAACAAGTCCATGAACCGCTCTGTATCGGTATCGGCTTCGGCTTACCGCATTCCGCACAGAATTTACCGGTGTTTCCTGCTTTGCCGCATTCGCAAGTCCAACCGCCTGCCGCTGCCGCAGCTGTCTGCTGAGGCTGGGGGGTGGGCTGTGTATATGGCTGCTGCTGACCCGGCTGCTGATACTGTGGCTGCGGCTGTTGCTGCTGCATCTGCATCTGCTGCATATTGGCATTAGAAGCATTATTCATGTAGCCGCCTGCAAAGTTCATGCCCATACCCATGCCCATAAAGCCTGCCATTGCACCGTTTGCATTGGAGCCGGCATCTTTCAGACCTTCGGAAATATTCTTCTGAACCATTGTTTCTCTCATAGAGGGGTTGTTGAACATCGCAACCTTGTTTCTCTCTTTAAGAAGCTCTTTGGTTTCTTCGTCATAAGAAACAGTAATACCAACTTCGCAAAGCTCGATACCTCTTCTGTCGTTCCATGTATCTTTCAGAACAACTTTCAGTGTTTCAACCAGCTTGGAGTTGTACATACCAATCTGAGAAATTCTGACACCCTGTGCCGAAAGCTCGGTAAGAGCCTGCTGGAGAGCTGTCAGGAATTCGCTGTCCCATCTCTGGTTGGTCAGTGTTTCCATATCAACAGGACGCATATTCGTAACATCAGAAGTCGGGATGATCGTCTTGTAGAATCTGAGCGGATCGCTGATCTCAAGCGAGAATTTACCGAATGCACGTACATTGACATCGATATCATAATTGGCATCATAATAGTTGATCGGTGTTTTTGTACCGTATTTGATACCCTCCATCGGCTTTAAGTTGATATAAACAACTCTCTGCGCCGTCGGGGTAACACCCGAGAACTTAAAACGGTTGAAAGCCTCTTTAAGCGAATCACCGAACTGACCGTTGAACAAAGACGGCTGTGCGGAGTTCTTCACCTCAAAATAACCCGGCTCAGCGGTATAGTCAACGATTGCACCGCCATCGATCAGAAGCATCATCTGGTTATCATAAACATGGATGATCGATCCGTTTGAAATATTGTTCGCTGTGCCTTTTGTGTTCGTATTTCTCTTGTCGTTTCTTGCCTTGCTGACACCGGGACACATAACCGTTGTACTGTCCATATCGCTCGGCTCAATTACTTCAAGCCATGAATCAGCAAGAGCTCCTCCGACCGTATTCATCGCTGCCTTGATAATTCCCATTTTAAAGCATCTCCTTCGTTAAAATAATTTTTTGGTCATTCTGTTTTTTTCTTTTATATCCGTAAATGTCCAGCCAAAGACATCCTCGGTCATATTTGATACGC
>CACYDD010000107.1 GCA_902773065.1 uncultured Ruminococcus sp.
ATCAGACGTATATATGTATTTTCCGTTAAGTCCGGAACCTGCGAAAGCCCGTTCGCCTATTTCGGTTATCAGCTGATAGTTTCCGTTATTGAAATCTTCCTGCTTGAAATGAAGATTTCTGCATTCATAAAAAGCATGATCTCCGATCCGTCTGACATTACTGAAACTGATACTCATAAGGTTTTTGCAGTTCTCGCACATATTATCAGGTATTTCAGTAATATTATCCGGCAAAGTCAGGGATGAAATTCCGGTATTTGCAAAACATCCGTTACCTATCTCTGTAGGATAATCTTCTATTTTTTCAGGAACAATAACAGCAGTACCATCACTTCCGGTAAACTTAATCAGTCTGCATTTATTGTTTACAATTATGTACTGAAACTCTGCTGAGGGAGTGACAGTAAGATATACGTTACCACTTTCATCTTTGCTTGTACCATAACTGATATCGCTGCTCTCCTCCTCATAACGTATAGATGAAGGAGTATCAGCCAATGCCATAGATTCCGGCTCGGTGCTGCTTTCCGGAACTTCGGATGCAGAACCGTTAAGAGTAATACCTCGTTTGTTATCTGTTCTTGTTGAAGAAATTGTAGACGTATTCTGAAAGTTTGATGTTACATTTACATTGACGGTCTTTGTTGACTGCAGAGCAGCAGGACTGCTGCTGTCTTTTACGCTGAATACAAATCTGTAATTACCTGTCTGGCTGACCGGAATAGTCATTTCGCGTGTTGAGGGAGCTGCATATGTAGAAGAAGTACCTACTAAATAATTTGAGCTTCCATCATTGATTTTATAATAGACCTGATATTTATAAGGTGGAATACCGTCAGAAGCTGAGAACTTGACGGTAATAACTTTACCGCTTGATGTGATCTCGATGTCAGTCGGAGAAACCGTACAGGTGTTTTTGAGTATATCTGCTGTGACCTCAACAGTAAATTGTTTCCTTTTGGTTGCACCGGTTTCTGAATCTTTTGCATCTACTAAAAGGATATATGT
This sequence comes from uncultured Ruminococcus sp., assembly GCA_902773065.1. Lineage (GTDB taxonomy): Bacteria > Bacillota > Clostridia > Oscillospirales > Acutalibacteraceae > UBA1213. The sequence continues at coordinate 1,009 of CACYDD010000107.1, forward strand.
TCCGACTTTTGCAGGCTTGTAAGTACAAGTAGTCGAAGATACCCATTTTTCTGATGAAGTTGACGGATTTATGACATAAAAATCATCAGGATCATAATCAGGAGTATTGGCAGAATACTGATACAGATAATTGGTTCCGCCGGTTGCTGCTGCGTTGATAGTTATGCTTTCACCTAATGTTATAAATGTACTTGTTATTGAAGAATTATTTGTTACGTCAATAACATTAATGGCTTTCGTACTGGTTATGATCTGACTTCCATTACCGGAAGAATCATAGGTTCTGGCACTTGCCTTGGATGTATATGTAGCTCCTTCTGTGCATTTAAAAGTATAAGAACTTGATGTGCTGTAGTTGGAGTTAATGTCTGTCCATGTAGAATTTTTTGATGTCTTGTACTCAAATTTGTATTTATACGTTCCGGTACCGCCTACAGCCTGAGCAGACAGAGTTACAGTTGATCCGGCTGAAACTTTTGTAACTTCCGTACCGTTTTTTTGATAGTCAGGATGACAGAGGACGGAGGATCAGGTGCTGCATATACTCTGTCAGGGATAAATATCATAACTAAGACGAGAGAACATATCAGAGCAAACAATAACCTGATTTTTCCCAATATAAAGCACTCCTTCCTTTACGGAGCTGCTGCCGGACAGCAGCTCCTTTCTGAGTAATATCATCAGCATATTATCAGATTCCGATAATGGACTGAATTGCAAATGACGAAGCAAAAACCGCAGCAGTGACAAGCAGAGTTGCAATACCCGCATTACGATCACGGGCATTCTCATCTGCCTGTCCCTGAACTATCTTGAATTTCTGTCCCTGATCGAACCGTATCACTGCTTTTTCGCCGTCCAATGCCTTCATCTGAAACATGACTCCGGCTCTGGAAAGCTGTGCGACTTGTGCTGAAGTGATGATACGATGTGCTTCATCAAAAACCGCCGGTGTAAACCGGATATTCTGCTGATGTGCAAATTCGTATGAGGTCGAATATTGTGTTGCTTTGATGATGATATTGACCGTATTTTCAAAAGTCGTTTCATCTATGTCCATGAAACGGTTTTGTATCTGAACGGTTTGTAAATGATCGCAGAATGAAAACGCATTGGGGGAAATGTGCATCAGCGTTCTGGGTAAGTCAAGAGTATATAGTCCGGAACAACCCTCAAATGCATTATTATCAATTTCCATAACTCCGGTCATAGTTATTCCCACCAGAGAAGAACAATCCTTGAAGCATTCGCAGCCTATGTAGGCAATATTTTTTGGCAGAGTAATTTCCTTCAGACTGGTACATCCAAGAAAAATGCCGTTACAAAGATAACCAATGGTTTCACTCAATGAAACTTTACTCAATGAAGAACACCCACTGAAAGCATATTCTCC
>CACYDD010000108.1 GCA_902773065.1 uncultured Ruminococcus sp.
CCGAAGACTCCGGAGCGGACTGCGAAGTTTCCTGTGAAGATTCATCATCTATTTCCACGGCTGTTTTTACCTTATCCATTTCAGCCTTGGCGGCTTTGACATATTCACGGACATTTTCTTTACTGCTTGCACTATTGATAATATAAGTATAATCGTTAATAATACTCTTGATAGTGGCTTTCTGCTCACTCTTGTAATCACTTAATGCAACGTAATTCTTTATTTCGTAAACACCGTCTGCCTTTGCCTCTGAAAGCTCTGCTGCGGAAGATTCGGCATTCAGCTGACTCTTGGTCTTTACCTTGCTGATTTCGGATTTCGCACTGTTAACCAGAGAATTAACCGAATTGACACTTGTTGCGCTGTTGATCTTTGATTTGTATTTCGAGATGATATTATTGATTGTCTTGCGCTGTGCATCTTTATAATTACTCAGATTGACATAATTGGAGATGGAACTGATACCATTCGTTTTCGCAGTCTGAAGCTTTTCCTCGGCCTCCTTTGCTTTCTGTTCCTTCGCCTCGGATTCTTCTTGTTTCAGTTCATCGTCGGTTTTGATCTTTGCAAGCTTTTTAATGCCTTCTTTTTTGATTTTTTCAACTTCTTCAACCGTTTCGGCATTATCGATCTTTTCGTTATATTCCTCAAAAAGGTCTTTCACCTGTGTTGACTGCGTTTTCCTGTAGGTATTGCCGGCAACGGAATTATGAAGCTCGATCTTTGCGCCTTCCTTTTTACTGTGCAGCTGCCTTTCACTTGCTTCCTGGCTGCTTATTTCGTTCTCGGAATTGACCGCCTTCAGCGTTTTTACCTTCCGGATATCCTCAATGGCTTTTTCATAGATTTTATTGATCTCTGAACCGCTGTTTGCGTTGTTGATCAGTTCCGTGTACTTTTCAACAAGCTTATCAATTTCTTTTTTCTCTTTTTCAGCATATTCATTCTGATCAATAAAGTTCTGTATTTCCTGAAGTGCTGCCTCTCTGCCTTCATTGATTGTTGCATTCAGCTTTTCGTCATCCTTTTCGGACCAGTTCTTCTTTTTACCGTCATACCAGCTGATCTTTTTATTGTTATAGGCATCCTGGAAAGAAGTCACCTCCGGCTTAGTGCCGCCGTAAGAAGAATACCATACATCGGGATACAGCGGATCGGGATTTTCCTTTGCCTTGCTGACATCCACCTTTGTGCTTTCACCGTCACGAACCTTTCTTGCCACAACAACAAATCTGAATTCAGAAAAATCATAGGTACAGGTAGACAGTGTAACAAGTGTATCATTCTCGTTTACCTTGACAGGGGTATCAATAATGGATCTCTCACGGACTTCATACACAAAGTTCAGGAAATCATAATCACTGTCAAAATCGCCTCTGAGGTAATTGAAAAACTGACCCTGTGATTCCAGCGTATTGGTTTTCAGAATGGAGATAATTTTCCACTCGCTCTTTTCATAAATAGTATTAAAGGTAAATGTCGGCGTTTTTTTGTAGAAATCAAAATCCTCAAAATATTTCAGCGTACCGAACATTCTTCCGTCCTGCATATGATGACCGTGGAGTATCATATTTTTGGAATCGAGAGAGCTTCTGTAATCCATGAATACAGTGCCATAGTTGTCATAATTCTGATAGAAATCCCTGTACAGATAATATTCATGATCCTCACCCTCGGGTGGTTTGACAACAACATAGTCGATCTTTGTATTCGGCACTTTGATCCAGCCTACCGTATCTTCATTTTCCGAAAGCAGCTTGCTGAAATCCACAAGTGTTCCTTCCGAGCCGTCAGTCGGCTTTTTGGTGATCGGGTTACCGTTTTCGTCCACCTCATCCTCCTGTGTCACAAGAAGGTTTCGGATGCTGTTACTGGTATTGTCATTGATCGCAGGTTTAACAACAAGAAGATTCACCAGCATATAGGAAGAAACGACAAATGTACAGATTGCCAGAAGAAGGATGATCTTTCTGATCACATCAAACGGACTGTCACCCGAACAGGGAATAAACCGTTTCCAGAGCTTATGCTTCTGTTTTGGTTTCAGAACGCTCTGACATACGCTGTAAAGGATCGTGCTGAAATCACATTCCGCCGCTTCTTCTGTCGGAAGAAAAATCAATATTCTGTTTTTGTATTCCATACTGAAAGCCGTGATTTTTTTCGGTTCCTCTTCAGTTGTTTCTTCTTCCGTTTTTATTTCTTTTGCTTCTGTCTTTTCCGGTTCTTTGCTGTCAGCAGTGCTATCACTTTCGTCAGTTTCAATCTTGAGAACAGGTGCAATGCCTTCCTTTTTCTCGATAATTTTGCCGGGATCAAGAAGCGGTGCTGTTATTTCTGTGAGCTTCCCTGTCAGACCGATTTCTTCCAGAAGCTTTTCCGCCTCCGCAGGGTCATTGCTCTTCAGAGCATCGGCTGTGATCACAAAATCGATTTTATCGTCCCCGGAAAGCGTTTCATCCAGAGCCTCGCTGACACTTTCTTTTGTAAGGTTGATCTCTGTTTTAAAAATGATATTGACATCGGATTCGCCAAGAAGCTTTACAGCATCATCAAATTCTTTCCGGGAGCTTTCGGTAAAAGCTTTGCCGCCTCGCGGAAAATACAATTCGGTATTCATGTTTTCATCACTCCAATACATGACAGGATCAGGTCGATCAGATCTGAGTTATTTTAACATTTTCAACCGCTTCCTGTATCAGCGGTGCAAAATCGATTTTGTTTTGTTCAGTGATCACATTTTTCAGAACCGGTCTGGTTCTCGGATGCTTTGGCGTAAATACCGTACAGCAGTCCTCATATGGTTGTATGGAAATATCAAAAGTATCGATTTTCCTTGATATTCCGATAATTTCTTCCTTGTCCATACCGATCAGCGGACGGAACACAGGCATTGTGCACGCCTTGTCCGTGCAGGCGATCGCACCGATGGTCTGGCTTGCCACCTGACCCAGACTCTCACCTGTAATCAGTGCCTGACAGTTATTATTTTCCGCAATTTTTTCTGCGATCGTCATCATAAAACGACGCATAATTATCGTGAAATATTCTTCATGACATTTATCCCGGATTTCTTCCTGCAATTTTGTAAAAGGAACGGTGTACATTGTCATCTGACCGCTGTAGGCGGATACTCTGCGCAGAAGCTCCACAACCTTCTCTTCCGCTCTTTCACTGGTATAAGGCGGACTTGCAAAATGCACGGCAGTAAGCTCGATTCCTCGTTTTGCCATCATATAGGCGGCAACGGGGCTGTCGATTCCTCCCGAAATGAGGATTGCGGCTTTTCCTCCCGTTCCCACAGGGATTCCGCCTGCACCTTTCAGCACGCCGGAATGGATATATGCCGCATTGTCTCTGATCTCGACCGTAACGACTGCATCAGGGTCGTGAACGTCAACTGCCACATCCGGGAAAGTATCCGCAAGATACCCGCCGACTTCTCTTGCAATTTCGGGAGAAGTGAAAGGAAATTTCTTGTCTGACCGCTTTGCTTCTACCTTGAAACTGCCGATCATATCAAATTGGTCTTTCAGATAGGCAGCAGCGGTTTCCTTAATATTTTCGATATCTTTTTCGGCAACGCAGGCACGGGAAAATGTTGCGATCCCGAATATTTTTGAAATACAGTCAACTGCTTCATCTATATCGATATCATCAAACACAGGTGTGACTGTAATGATCGACTGTGAGTTTTTCACCTTGAATGCACCGATCTTATGCAGTCTGTGTTTGATATTTTTAATCAGCCTGTCCTCAAAATTCTTTCTGTTAAGCCCTTTTAAAACGATCTCGCCCAGCTTGATCAAAATTACTTCCTTCATCATTTCACCCCTGTGTTAATGAGGAATGAGGAATGAGGAATGAGGAATGAACTCCTGACCCCTGAATCCTGACTCCTGAATCCTGTCTGTACAATCTGCGAAATTTGCGGATAGATAGTGTACATTAGAATTTTATCACCTTTATCGCTTTCTTGCAAGTGTAGAAATGCCGATTTTAAGAGAGTTTATTAAAACATCTATGTCATTTTTGGTATTTTCTGACGAAAAACTGACCCTGATGGCAGAGTCTGTCAATTCAGCAGGCAGACCGAGTGCTGTCAGCACATGGCTTTTGTGACCTTTTGCACACGCCGAACCGCTTGACACAAAAATATTTCTTTCCGCAAGAAAATGTAAAACCGTTTCCGAACGCAGTCCCGGCAACGAGAAATTGATTATATACGGCAGACAATTTTCATCGGAATTGATTACTGCGCCCTCAAGCTCCGAAAGCTTTTCTCTGCAATAGATATTCAATTTCCTGATATATTCTGCCTGAACTTTGATATCTTTATGTTCCTCAACTGCCACTCCCATGGCACAGACCGCAGGTGTCGGCTCTGTTCCGGGACGTATTTTCTTTTCCTGAAGTCCTCCGAAATGCAGCGGAAGAATTCTTGCTCCCTTTCTGATATAAAGTGCACCACAGCCTTTTGGTGCATTGATTTTGTGACCGCTGACTGTCATCAGATCAATACCCAATTTTTTCGGCAGCAGCGGCATTTTCATAAAAGCCTGAACCGCATCAACATGAAACAGAGCCGGCGCACCTGCGGCGGCAATCGCACGATATACCGTTTCGATCGGCTGTATGGAACCGATCTCGTTATTCACTGCCATTATGCTTACCAATATCGTATCCTTTGTGACTGCGTCTCTAATCTCCTTTGGGCTGACTTTTCCGCTGCTGTCGGGAGTAAGATAAACAACCTCAAAACCTTCCTTTTCCAGCTGCTGCATCGCCTCTATCACAGAGGAATGTTCGATTGCCGTTGTCACAATTCTGTTTCCGCGTCGTTTCAGTGCATGAGCCGCACCAAAAACCGCTGTATTATTCCCTTCCGTGCCGCCCGACGTAAAATAGATCTCCTCGGGCTGAGCACCCATTGCCTGTGCTACTGTTTTCCGTGCTGCATCCAGCTCATGCTGTGCCTGCAAGCCCTTCGAATGAAGTGATGACGGATTCCCGTAAGCTTCGGTCATAATTTCCAGTGCTTTTTCCGCAGCCGCCCCCGAGACACGGGTCGTTGCACTATTATCCAAATAAATTTCTTTCAAAAAAACACAACCTTTTTATAGTGGAAAATGAATGTATAATTTATAAAATAAACAAGATAATATAATTATATAACGACAATGACATATCATAACATTTTGCAAAGCCAAAATGGACAACCATTTTCAATTTGAACGAGAGTGATAATTATGACAATAACAAAAGAAGAATATTCAAAAATGGTGGAGCAGGCTTCACCGAACAGTAAGATCCTGCGTGACTGTGCAGGTGCATTCTTTGTCGGAGGATTCATCTGCACGATCGGTCAGGCACTGACAGACCTTTACAGCATGACAGGCTATGAGATCAAGGATGCCCGTTGTCTGACAAGTGTGACACTTGTGTTTCTCGGCGCACTTTTCACCGCCCTCGGCTGGTATGACAATATTGCTAAGATCGGCGGTGCAGGTACGCTTGTACCCATCACGGGATTTTCCAATGCCGTTGCCTCCCCTGCCATGGAATTCAAAAGTGAAGGCTATGTCCTCGGACTCGGTGCGAAAATGTTCATTATCGCAGGTCCTGTCATCGTTTACGGTACAGTCGCTTCTATCCTGTACGGTTTGTGCCTGTTTGTTAAAAGCCTGCTGTGAAAAATTTTGATTGCGCTGCGGCACTAAACAGATTGATTTGTAAGATGTTGCAGCGTAATTGACAGCGGAGACACTCCGCCGGTGCGTGACCGCACTGGACATTTCGCGTTCTGGTTTATGCATTACACAAATTCAATGCCGCGAATCAAGTAAATGGATTATTATTTCATATAAGCTGAAGTGCGGCAATAAATGATGGTTTACAATAAATAGCCGGGGAAAAATATGTAAAAATTCTTGTAAAATGATAAAAAATGTGGTATTATAATGTTGTATTATTATTTCGGATAGGCAAAGAGTTGCTTATCGGCGAAAGGAGAAAACTGTTTTTATGTATGATAAAATACTTACATCCCTGTCATACGGTATGTTTGCCGTCGGAGTGAAGGGGGATCATGCGCCGAATGCCTGCATCGTAAATACGGTTATGCAGATCTCTTCCCTGCCTATGACGATTGCTGTCAGCATTAACCACAACAACTACACAAATGAATGTATCAAAAAATACGGCGAATTCACCGTCAGCGTTCTTTCGGAAAACACCTCTGGTACTGCCATTGGTGCACTCGGATATACCTCGGGGCGTGACAGCAACAAGCTTTCTAATGTACGTTATAAAGTTCTCAGAGAAGGTGCTCCTGTCATTCAGGAGGATATCTGCTGTTGGTTCTTCTGCAAGGTAGTACATACTGTCGAAACGATCACACATACGATTTTTATTGCAGAACCGATCGCAGGCAGCGAGTCCATTAAAGGGAAACCCATGACCTACGATTACTACCGCAATGTCATAAAAGGAAAATCTCCCATCTACGCACCTACCTATGTTGAGGAAAAAGAGGAAGAAGTTGACAAATATGTCTGCACCATCTGCAAATATGAGTACAGCAACAGTCTTGTTCCTTTTGAAGAGCTTCCCGATGATTGGGTATGCCCCATCTGCGGTGCGCCAAAATCGGTTTTCAAGAAAGAATAATCACTGTTTCTATCTGTAAGATATTTTAGCATAACCAATCGATAATGTCAAGTAAACTTGGCAAATTTCATTTCAAACTTGACACCAGGTGCGTGACCGCACTGGACAATTTCGCATTTCAGTTCTTAATAATATTCAAATTCATTGCCGTGCCTTCGCTATGATACTCATGCCGCAGCGATAAATAACGGTTTACAATAAATTTGAGTGCGAATTCGGGTCCGGCGGCTCGCCGGTAAAACTAAAAATGACATGGAGTAGATGTTTATGACAATCAGGGAAGTTCAGGACGAAATAATGCGTCTGAAAAAAGAAAACGATATCTGTATTCTTGCTCACAGCTATCAGGCTCATGAAATACTGGAAGTGGCAGATTTTACAGGTGATTCCTATGCGCTCAGCAAGCTTGCGGCAACCGTTCCGAATAAAACCGTGCTGATGTGCGGTGTTCGATTTATGGCAGAAACTGTCAAAATGCTTTCTCCCGAAAAGAAAGTCATTCTTTCCAGCCCTATCGCAGGCTGTCCTATGGCAGAGCAGATGGATAAGGAACTGATCGAAGCTGTCAAGCTGAAATATCCCGATTATACGGTAGTTGCCTATATCAATACCACAGCGGAACTGAAAACAGTCTGTGATATCTGTGTTACCTCTTCCTCCGCTGTCAAAATCGTGAAAGCGATCGAAAACAATAACATTCTGTTTATTCCCGACTGCAACCTCGGTGCTTATGTCGCATCACAGGTTCCCGAAAAAAATATCAAGCTTCTGCAGGGCGGATGTCCGATCCATGCAGCAGTAACAAAGCGTGAAGCAGAAGCAGCAAAAGAAGCTTACCCGAATGCACAGCTTCTGGTACATCCCGAATGTGTGCCTTCCGTTGTGGCACTGGCTGATTTTGTCGGCTCAACAACCGCCATTATGAATTATGCGAAAAATTCAGACCAAAAGGAATTTATCATCGGCACGGAAAACAGCATTGCCGAACATTTACAGTATGAATGTCCCGACAAGAAATTTTATCTTCTTTCACAGGCACTCATGTGCAGAAATATGAAATCCACAACACTGATGGATGTTCTCAACTGCGTAAAAGGTGACGGCGGCGATGAAATTTTCCTGGATGACGAAACCATCACACAAGCAAGAAAATGTATTGATAAAATGATAGAAATGGGCGGCTGATCAAAGCTGTAAACGGGCATAACGGCTTTGCTGTTATGCCCTGATGTATTTAAAAGGGATATGAAAAAAAAGAAAAGGGAGGGAACTATATGGAAAAAAATGAAAGAATGAAGGCAAAGACAAGGCTGCACAAAAATGAGATAAAGCAGCGTAAAGGAACAGGTCAAAAGGGAGATTTTGCACCGCCCGATGACGGAATTGCAAAACTGCGAACCGCTGTGTTTGTGCTGCCGTTTCTGATTATCGGTGCGATGATCCTTGTATTGATCATCGGAATCAATCAATACAGCAAGCTGTTTCATGCAGAAAGCGGAAACAGTCCGGATGTTGCTGCTGCACAGGATAATGAGGAAGAACAGGAAGAAAGCGATCTGCTTTTTATTGTTTCCCCCGATATCTCCCTGCCCTCCGATTATAAAATCAGCCTGAAAAAATTCAGGGGTATTCAGGTGGATCAGCGTATCACCGATTCACTGGAAGAACTGCTGAAGGCGGCAGATCAAGCTGGAATATCTCTGAAATTGACAGGAGGATATGTTTCAGCGGAAGAACAACATAATTTATACATGGCGGAAGTATCAAAACTTGTCAGTGAAGATGATTTAGCACAGGCAAAGGCAATGGAAGAAGCGGAAAAAATCGTTCCGTCGGAAAATCATTCGGAATTCCAGACAGGACTGGC
>CACYDD010000109.1 GCA_902773065.1 uncultured Ruminococcus sp.
CAAAGAACTGTAATTTTCGCCCCATTTTGTCAAAAACCAAAGAACCGCATAGCAATCGGCATAATGCGGCATTTTATGCCCTTTTGCAGCAATCTGAGAAAGGAATTTTATATGATAAGAGTTATGTTCATCTGCCACGGCAATATCTGCCGCAGTCCTATGGCAGAGTTTATATTGAAAGATATGGTGAATAGGCTCGGCGTTGCCGATGAATTTGAAATAGCCTCCAGTGCAACAAGCCGGGAAGAAATCTGGGGCGGCGTGGGAAATCCTGTTTATCCTCCTGCAAAACAGGAGCTTGCCGTTCATGGGATCTCCTGTGAGGGCAAGCGTGCGGTTCAGCTTACAAAAAATGACTATGACAAATATGATTATCTATTATGCATGGACGACACCAACCTGAGAAATGCCAGAAGAATTATCGGCAGAGATTCTGAGGATAAACTCCGTTTGCTGCTTTCGTTTACAGAGGAAGGCGGCAGCATTGCCGACCCGTGGTATTTCGGAAACTTTGACAGAACCTATGCGGATATTGTCAAAGGCTGCACGGCGTTTCTTGCGTATCTCGGTTATCGTACATAACAAATTCTTTCAAAAACTTTACTGCATTGAAAGAAAAAGCAAATCACCAATTAAGGTCTTAAAACAGTAAGGATCAGTAACACACTGACACCTGAATCTTGTTATGTGCAATATTTTGTTGAGGAATGATCATATGCTGATAGAAAATGAGTTTTATAAAGTGAAGATTAATATTGACCCTGTTTATACGGTTGATTCCGCCGACAACAGGCATTATGATATTGTGCTGAATACCGATAAGGTGAAACAGAATGATTTTTATAAAGTATTGAATATTTATGTTGAAAACCGGGATCAAGAATATGATATCGCATTGGTGGGCGGTTACTTTTCTTATGATACGGACTGTGCCGTACTGGAAGAAAACAGGCTGACCGTTTTGCAGGATGACAGACTGACCCAGATCAATCTCAACAGCGGAAATATCATTTTCTGTAAGCGTTTTGACTCATACAGTACTAATTTTGCGATTTACAATGCACCATGCGGTTATGTGGTTTACGGAGAAATGCAGATCACGGGGCTGGATGAAAATTTTGAAAAGCTGTGGGTTTTCATGGGGAAAGATATTTTTGTGACCTGCTCAGGAAAAAATCCGTTTGAGCTTTGCGAAAATTCCATTAAGCTGTATGATTTTGAGGATAACTTTTACGAAATAGATTATAACGGCAGGCTTATCAGGGGAAAATTCAGAGATTGAATCGCTTGCTAACCATTTGTAATTGTGTTATAGTATTGTAGTAACATTAGAAAAGTTTCAGAGAAAAAGGAGAAAATCATGTTTGTAGATATTGCAAAAATATTCATTAAAGCAGGTGACGGCGGTGACGGTGCAGTTGCTTTCCACAGAGAAAAATATGTCGCTTCGGGCGGTCCTGACGGCGGCGACGGAGGAAGGGGCGGCAATATTGTATTTGTTGCTGACGATAATCTTTCCACGCTTGCGGATTTCCGCTATAAAAGAAAATATGTTGCTCCAAAGGGCGAAAACGGCAGGGGCGGCCGCTGTAACGGCAAAAAAGCACAGGATCTTGTGATCCGTGTGCCGAGAGGTACGCTCATTAAAGAGGTCAGCACAGGAAGAATTCTTGCCGATATTTCCGATAAAGAGCCTGTTGTTGTTGCAAAAGGCGGAAAGGGCGGCTGGGGAAATCCTCACTTTGCCACACCGACACGGCAGACACCGCGATTTGCAAAACCCGGTCAGCCCGGAGAGGAGTACGAAGTGCAGCTTGAATTGAAGCTTCTTGCCGATGTGGGTATTGTTGGATTCCCGAATGTCGGAAAATCAACATTGATCTCCGTTGTCAGTGAGGCAAAGCCGATCATAGCCAATTACCATTTTACCACGATCACGCCTGTTCTGGGAGTTGTACGTATGGGACCCGAATCCTCTTTCGTAATGGCAGATATTCCCGGTCTGATCGAGGGTGCAGGTGACGGAGTCGGACTTGGTCATCAGTTTTTAAGACACGTTGAACGCTGCCGTCTGCTTGTGCATATGGTAGATGTTTCGGGCAGCGAGGGGAGAGACCCGAAGGAGGATTTCCGTATTATTAATGAGGAACTGAAAAAATTCAATCCTGAACTTGCAGAGCGTCCGATGATCGTTGCAGGAAATAAATGTGACCTGACAGAAGATGAGGTTGTGGATGAGTTCCGTCAGTTTGTGGAAGAACAAGGCTACAAATTTTTCCCGATCATGGCGGCAATTTCCTATGAGGTTGAACCGCTGCTGAAGGAAATACAGGAACAGCTTTCCAAATTACCGCCGATCGTGCGGTATGAAGCTGAGCCGGCATCGCTGCCGCAGGAAACGGAAATCGGTAAGCAGGATATCAGGGTAACAAACCATGACGGTGTTTATTTTGTAGAAGCCGATAAGCTCCTGCGTGTTTTGAGAATGATTGATTTCAGCGACAGTGATTCCGTGCAGTATTTCCAGAGAGTACTGATCAGTTCCGGTGTCATTGACGCATTGAAAGAAGCAGGTATACAGGAAGGCGATACCGTAAGCCTTTACGACTTCGAATTCGAATACGTTGAATAATCAATGTACAATAAATAGGGTGAAAGGTGAAGGTTGAAGGGTGAAGGTTCAATGTACAATGAGTGGCGGATGTCAAATTGAAAATGGAAAGTGGAAAATGATGGCGTGGCGGAGTTGATACGCTAAAATCGGCTTCTATAGTCAGGGGCAGTTGGTGAACCCCTCCGTCAAAAATTGCAGTAAGTTTTTAAGTAGATTCAAGTTTTGTATTCTATTCAAGTTAATGATTTACCCAAGTTCCATCTGGCAATTTTTGCCACCTCCCCTTTCAGGGAGACGAGATTCGTATTCTACCAAAACTTTTTGATGAATTATAAGTGTAATATATTTTTATTAAAAGTAGTATCTCTGAAAAAAAAATTTCATTTAGAAATTTTTCCACATAATATATTTCAAAAACTAACCTCAACCACAAACTTACGGGGAGCGAAATATCTTGCCTCCCCTGAAAGGGGAGGTGGCAAAAACCGCCACAATAAAGTTGAATAGAATATAAAATCAGAGTTCATATATAACTTGAAATTTTGTAGGAACTCATGCGGTTTTTGACGGAGGGGTTCAGGGGGAGCATGAAGTTACCTTTGCTACTGAACTTTAAAGGGAGAATAAACTTCCCCACCTTATTCATTGTACATTGTACATTGAACAAGGGGTTGGGGGGCAGAGGAAGTTAAACTTATGAAAAAACGGAAAGGAGAAAAATCATTGCACATTGTACATTGTACATTGTACATTGAATAAGCGTTATGTCGAGATTATCTTTGTTTGATTGCAATCCGAAGGAAATCAGCACACTGGGGCTTGCGTTTGTCGGAGACGGTGTTTATGATCTGATCGTGCGTGAAGAGTTGGTTTGTGAAGCGAACCGCCCGGTAAAAGAGCTGAACCTGAAAAAAGTAGAGGTTGTCCGCTGTCAGGCACAGGCATCACTTGTGAAAAAAATCGAACCATTTCTTACCGAAGAAGAAGCCGATGTTCTCCGCAGAGGAAGAAACGCTCATGTGACTCACGCACCAAAAAGCGCAACAATGGCAGATTATCATGCTGCCACAGCTTTTGAAGCACTGCTCGGCTATTTATACCTGTCCGATAAGATTGAAAGAATTCGTGAACTTCTCTCTCTCGGTAAAACCTAAGCAGCATATCATTATGCATTA
>CACYDD010000110.1 GCA_902773065.1 uncultured Ruminococcus sp.
TATGGCACAGCTTTGTTTAGGCTGTATGAAGGAAAATCAGGGCGAGACAATTTGTCCTCTTTGCGGATTTGACAGCTCTGCCGAACAACCGGCACCGTTTCTTCCGCTTGGCGTAAAGCTTCAGCAGGATAATTATCTCGTTGGAAGAAAATTAGATAATAATGCAGAAGGTGCAAGGTATATCGGTTACAGCGAAACAATGCACTCACCTGTTATTATCCATGAGCTTATGCCTGCGGGTATCTGCGGACGTGCAAAGGGTAAGACAAATGTTGTCATCAGAGGCGGTTTCGAGGAAAGATATAATGAGATCAACGAAAAGTTTCTCAGTTACTACCGTACTCTTGCTGCAATGAGAGAGCTTTCCGCAGTTGCTCCGATTTTTGATATCTTTACCGAAAACGGTGTTTCTTACACTGTAGAGGAATATTATGATTCCATTCCTTTTACGGAATTTATCGAGCGCAGAGGCGGCAGTGTGGACTGGAACACAGCACGTCAGCTTTTCATGCCGCTGATTTCGGCTTTGTCAGCACTTCATTCGGCAGGGATCGGTCATTATGCTGTTTCTCCCGAAAATATCAGCGTGACAACATCGGGAAAGCTCCGGCTGACAGGCTTTGCCATTGACGATATCAGACGTTCGGGTACGAATTTTGACCCCGAACTGATGGACGGCTGTGCGGCTATGGAGCAGTACATGGGTACGGCTGATCTGACAGAGGCTACAGATATTTACGGCTTTACAGCGACACTTTTCTATGCACTGACAGGCAAGCTTCCCGAAAACAGCTGCGACAGAAAACCTGACGGCAAACTGCCGATCCCTACATCTGTATTCAAACGCCTTCCTTCTCATGTCGTCACGGCTCTTGCAGGAGGACTTCAGGTTTCTCCGAAAAAGCGTATACAGACCTTTGAGGAAATGCGTACACAGCTTTCCGCTGCACCTACTGTTAAGGCGATTCAGACAGAAGCAAGCCGCAGTGCAAGACAAAGCGAAGCGGCTAACAGATATACTCCCAAAAAGGGCGGTGTACCCGGTTCTGCATGGGCAGCACTTTCTGTGCTTTCGTGTATCCTCATCCTGCTTGTTGCGGCGATTTTCTGGTTCAACGATCACCCGATCACCAACCTTAATATTTTCGTTGAGGAAGTGGAAGAATCCAGTGAAGAGTCTGAAGAAGAATCCATTGACCCGAACCTGATCACCGTACCGAATCTTGTCGGCAAGGATTATAATGATATCATTTCCAAGCAGACAGCAGACTCCGAGTATACGATCATTAAAGCCAACGAGGAGATTTTCAGCGATAAATACGCAGAAGGTCAGATCGTTTCCCAGAGTCCCGAAACAAACACGAAATCAGGCAAGGGATGTATTATTGTTGTTACCGTAAGTAAAGGCTTTGCCAACAGGGAACTTCCTGTTATTGCAGGACAGTCGCTTGAAACAGCGGTTACGGCACTGAATGACCAGGGCTTTATTGCCTCACCGGGCAACTATGTAGCAAGTGATTCTGTGGAAGAGGGTAAGGTTATCGGTTACGAAAACTATAACGCAGGCGATCTTGCACCTTACGGTTCAAAGATCAACATCAATATTTCTACAGGATCAGAAAGTATTACCTGATATATATGAAAAATTGAGCTTCGGTGTACAGAAATGTACCCGAAGCTTTTGTGATATACAATTAAAGACATCATTGCAATGAAGCATTGATGTCTTTAAATCATTTTTTTGATTTTTTCTTCTGTTTTCTGGATCAGGTTATAAAGCGACGGTGCAAGGTCGGGATATTGTTTTGATATAACATCCGGTGACAGGCTGGGTGCAGAAGCAATATCAAGACCCTGAAAGCCATCAGCCGAATTTCCCTGTGAGAGCTGTCTTGCATTGGTTTCTATGATATTTTGCAAAGCACTTGAAAGACCGGAATACAGTTCAGGCAGAACGGAGAACATTGCCTGCGGATTCTTGGCATTTGCGGCATAAACCGTTCTCATCATCTTATATACAGAAACCATAAGATATGACGATATTTCTGTTGTCAGTCCTTTATTGTTAGCCTGAGCGAGTATTTCATACAGGATACTGACAGAATTGTTGATCAGTTTTTTATTGAGTGTGATCAGTGTGTTTGTTTTGCTTTCATCGTCTGTCTGATCTGTATGTGAATCGGGAAGGTCGTCAAGCTTCAGAGTCGCTCCTGTTCTGTCGGGCGTTCTGCCCAGGAGATAATCGCAGGAAACGCTGTAATAATCGGCAATATGAATAACAAAATCAAGACCGCACTCTCTGATTCCTTTTTCGTAGTGGGAGAGGAGAGCCTGCGATACGCCCAGCTCCATCGCTGCCTGTTTCTGGCTGAGTCCCCGTTCTTTTCTGAGCAGGGTGATTATCCTTGGAAAATCATTATTCATGTTCCACCTCTTGACTTTACAGAAATAAAATACTAAAATAGAATAAATTAACGGTCGAATCCGAAAAAAGGCATAATTCGACCCGAATTTACATATCAACAGTATGTAAATTATATACCATTTAAAACAATTTGTAAAGTTTTTTTGGATAAGAAAATATTACAATTTTTTAAGGAGTTTATCA
>CACYDD010000111.1 GCA_902773065.1 uncultured Ruminococcus sp.
CAAAGCTTTTTGAGGATGTAAGGTATCTGTTGAGGTTATACCAAGACCTGTTTCCAAATGATACAGCTGTAACAATAGATGATATTGAGAAGGAAACACTGAAAGCTATCATGGTTAATAGTATTATTAATGATTTGGGTTTTATTGTAAAAAGCGGGAACAGCGTAAAATTTATTCTTCTTTTTGAAGCGCAAAGCAAATGGACAGAAAATCTGGCACTGCGGATGTTGTTTTACTTAGCAGAAACTTACCGCCGTTATCTGATAAAAACCAAGCAGAGCGAACATACTTTTAAAAGGATACAATTACCCCGACCGGAACTGTATATTATCTATACCGGCAATCAGAAAGTACCCGATGAAATATCATTCAGGAATGACTATTTTGACGGAGAAGGACCGATCGATATCAAGGTAAAAATCCTAAAACAACCCGGCACAGACACGATTTACGGACAGTACATCGGCTTCTGCAAAGTTTATGATGAGCAAAGAAAAATTCATCATAACAAGATCGAATGTATCAAAGAAACAATACGAATCTGTCAGGAAAGAGGTTATCTTACAGATTTCCTCAACCTGCACAAACAGGAGGTATATACTATGATGTCAGAATTATTTGATGAAGAGTTTCAGCGCAATCAGTATGATATTGCAGTTAAAAGAATCGAAAGAGAGAAAGGTGTAACAGAAGGCAGAGCAGAAGGCAGAGCAGAAGGCAGAGCGGAAGGCAGAGCAGAAGGCGAAGCAAAATTACTGAAAAGGCTCAGCAAGCTGGGGAATTCTATCAAGCAGTTATCGGAAATGTTTGAAATGCCGGAAAGCGAAATTGAAACCTTGCTTGCCATGGATTGTTAATCATTGCATATTGCACAAAGCTAAAAAAGGGCAGCACTACACAGTGATCGTGTGGTGCTGCCCTTTATTAATACTAAAATTTCTCTGCAAACCATACATCGGGGGCAGTAAATGATTTTCCGTTCAGATATTCCAACGCACCACCGTCCGTAGTAAAACGAAAGGTCAGTTTGTAGGAATAGAGTGCCTGCCATTTGTAACCCATTTTGCGGTTGATCTCATTTTTACCGTATTTTCCGTCACCAAGAAGCGGATGCCCGATAAATGCCATATGCGCCCTGATCTGGTGAGTCCTGCCTGTCAGGAGATCCACCTCAACAAGACTGAAATTGTCCTTTTCGGCAAGAACTTTATATTTTGTTTTTATGATCTTGCTGTTCGGTGTGGGTTTTCGTGAAATATACACCCGGTTCTGCTTTTCGTTTTTTTCAAGATAATCGATAAGCAGACCTTCTTTTTTCTTGAAAATACCTACCGCTGTACACAGATAGAGTTTTTCCAGTTCCCTGTCTTTCAGCTTCTGGTTGAGGATTCTCAGTGCTTCCGCTGTTTTGGCAGCTATCACGATTCCGCCTGTGTTTCTGTCAATGCGGTTGACCAGTGCAGGTGCAAAAGAATTCTCGTCCTTCGGGTCATAGTCTCCCCTGTCGTACAGGTAATGCTGTACTCTTGCGATCAGGCTGTCAAAATGATAGTTTTCATCGGGGTGTACGATCAGCCCCGGTTTTTTATTGAGAAGCATAATATGCTCATCTTCGTAAATAATATCAAGTTTGACAGGTGCTTTCAGAAAATCGTATTGGTCAGGTACAGCTTCAAAAAACTCATCTTTAATAAAAAATGTCAGCACATCACCCTCATTCAGCTTCACAGCAATATCACACTTTTTACCGTTGAGTTTGATACACTTTTTGCGTATATATTTATACATCAGTGATTTCGGCATATTTTTGAATTTTTTGCTTAAAAACTTATCCAGTCGCTGACCTGCATCATTTGCTCCTATTTCTACTGTTCTCATAATATCATATTCCTTTATTCATTAATAAATCAATTACACTGGCTCGCCGCGTCATAAGGTCCAAGAAAAATTTCACATCATCATTATAGTATAATCTCCAACCGATTGCAACTAAATTGTCATTTTATTGTCCGCTAATGCATAATATATGATGATTTGAATTCAGGAGTGAGCTTACAGTTGGAGGTAATTGTAAAGTACAGCACAAGCTTTGAAGAATTAATGCGTGATTTAAGAGCTAATACCGCTGTTTTGTCTGAGGAAGATCTTGGGCAGGGATTTGCGATCATAGTGATAGAAAGTGAAGATATCGACAGTCTTTATGATATTCCTTCTGTGGAAGATATTGAGCTTCCCAAGGATATATTCTTGAACGACACTTTCAGCATGACTTCATCTTGTATCCGTTCAGCACAATCAGAAAACGGATACGGTCTGACAGGACAGGGTGTCATTGTGGGAATTATCGACACAGGCATTGATTATACCCATCCCGATTTCCGCACCCATGACGGCAAAACAAGAATCCTTTCTTTCTGGGACCAGATCGGAAATGATGAACCTCCCGAGGGCTTTTCCTTCGGCACGGAATATACAAAGGAAGATATTGATTTTGCATTAAGCCGTCCGAATCCGACAGAAATCATCCCTCCGCTCGATATTAACGGTCACGGAACAGCCGTTGCAGGAATTGCTGCCGGCGGCGGAATGGCGGATATCAACAACAAGGGTGCTGCTCCCCAAGCAGATATCATAGCGGTACGAATCGCACCGTCAGGCAGTGATTTTGCAAGGTCAACAGAACTTATGAGGGCACTGCGCTATGTCATCAACAAATCAAAATTCTTTCGTCAGCCTGCCGCTATTAATATCAGCTACGGCATGAATGAGGGTGCACATAAGGGAGATTCCCTTTTTGAAGAATATCTTTCCGCTGTCAGCAGTGAATGGAAATTATCGATCATTGTCCCTACAGGCAATGAGGGCGGTGCAGGACATCATTATTCGGGCAGTATCGCAAACGGCGCAACAAAGAATATTGAATTTTTTACTGCTTCGGGAATTACAGAATTTTATATTTCGCTGTGGAAAAATTTTTCCGACAGCATCAGTGCAGAACTGATTCTTCCGGACGGTTTCAAAACAGGAATCATCAATCCAGCCGCAAGCGTTACCTCTTTCCGCCCCGGAAATCTGATCATCACTGCTGTTTATACCCAGCCCACACGTTACAGCGTATCGCAGGAAATTTATTTTAACATCAGAGCGGAAGATGGTTTTATTCCGGCAGGTATCTGGACACTGCGGCTTCAGGCAGGTACAGTCGTTGACGGAAATTTTGATATCTGGCTGCCGACTGTGGAAGAAGTGACCACCGGAACATATTTTAATTCACCTGACGACTTCAATACTATGACGATTCCCTCTACCGCAAGAAAGATCATCAGGGTATCGGGTTACAATGACAGACTCGGAAATATTGCGGAATTTTCGGGCAGAGGTACGGAAAATCCCGAACTGATCATTCCCGATATTGCCGCACCTGCTGTGAATATCACCGCACCGCGGACGGGCGGCGGCTATGATGTATTCACAGGCACAAGCTTTGCCGCACCGTTTGTGACAGGTTCGACGGCACTGATGATGGAATGGGGCATTGTACAAAGAAATTCACCGTTTCTTTATGGAGAACGTATCAAAGCCTATCTCCGACTCGGGGCAAAACGCAGTGAACGGACAAAATATCCCAATGCTTCCTTCGGTTACGGCAGACTTTGCCTTAACACCTCGCTGAACATTTTATCAGGAAGGGGGAATGTATAATGCCAGAGACAGAAGAGGATTCCCTTTCGCTGGAAGAATTTGTAAAACTTCCGACAACAGTTGATTTTCAGGCAATCGCAAGCGACAGCTTTCTTGAGTATGCGGCGGCACGACCGTATCTTCACCTTGGCACAAGGCTTGCCAACGGTTATCTCATCGTATACACCAACGAAAAATATATCCAGCAGACCTATGAAGAGCTGGGCGGAGATTTTCTGCTTTTCTCACCAAAAATCATGTCGCCTGTCGATATCAACAGCAATAATGCCGCAGGAATCACAGAGGTACTTGGGCAGCCGTTTCTTGACCTGACAGGAAGAGGGGTAATTATCGGTCTTGTTGACACGGGGATTGATTATACGCTTGATGCTTTTCGGTTCGAGGACGGTTCAACAAAAATCCTGAGCCTCTGGGATCAGACACTGGACGGCACAAAAGAAGAAGGAGTCTATTTCGGTGCATCTTTCAGCAAGGAAGATATCAATGCTGCCCTTGCTTCCGACAATCCGCTTTCTGTGATTCCGAGCATTGACGAGGACGGGCACGGCACGTTTATGGCATCAGCGGCGGCATCAAATACAAAAGATGAATATATCGGTGCTGCCCCCAAAGCTAACCTGATCTGTGTCAAGCTACGGCGTGCCAGACAGTATTATATTGACAGATATTTACTATCAAGTGATAACCCCGCCCTTTACGAAAGCACCGATTTTCTTTTAGGTGTAAAATATATTCTTGATCAGTCTATACGGCTGAAAATGCCTGTAGTCATTATGATCGGCATGGGATCAAATACTTCTGCTCATGACGGAAACACCATGTTTGAGGATTATATTTCCTTTGTGTCTCAGCGAGCAGGCTATGCGTTTGTCACTGCCGCAGGAAACGAAGCAAACGCAAAACATCATACTCAGGGAAAAGTCACAGGCGGCGGCACGGAAAGCATTAACATCAAAGTCGGCAGACAAGGCGTGTCGTTCGGAACAATCATATTCGGTCCTGCCTTTGATAAAATTTCCGTCAGTGTCACCTCTCCCACTGGCGAGATCATGGCAAGAAAACCCTTCAAACCGGGTGTGGAATACAAAGAATCTTTGATTCTTGAAAATACCATTATTCATCTGCGGTATTCCGTTGACAGCAACAATAATATCTGGGTCGGACTGGAAAATGCAACAGAGGGTATCTGGGAGATCAGGCTTTACGGGGATGACATCGTTGACGGAAGCTACTGGGCATGGCTACCGATCACAGGTCAGGTTGACAGCTCCGTTGAATTTCTGCGGCCTGTTCCCGAATATACCATTGTCTACCCTGCGGCAGCTCTGCGTACCATGACCTGCGGTGCTTACAGCAGTTTTGACGGCAGCCTGCTGATCTCATCCTCATGGGGACCAACACGACTACCAAAAATTGCTCCCGATTTTGTCGCCCCCGGCGTAAAAGTCGGCGGTATCTATCCCGAAGGCTACGGAACAATGACCGGCACAAGCGTTGCTGCCGCCGTCACGGCAGGTGCAGCCGCTTTGATGCTTGAATGGGGCATTGTCAAAAACAACCTTCCCTCCATGAACGGTGAGATCATACGCAACCTCTTTATCGGCGGTGCAGCACGGGGAGATAACCTTGACTATCCCAACAATCAATGGGGCTACGGAAAACTCGACCTTTACGGCACATTCAACTATCTGAAAAATAAATAAGGATTCAGGTGATACTGGGAAGTTTTTTCTCCCTTTGAGATTTTATATCAAAAGTGGCTTCATCATGCCCCGAACCCCTCCGTCAAAAATTGCACAAATTTTTTGATAAAACTCAAGTTCTGTATTCTTTACAAGTTAGTGATTAACCCAAGTTTCTTTTGGCAATTTTTGCCACCTCCCCTTTCAGGGGAGGCAAGATCATTCTTCTTTTGTAGTTTAGTATCTGGGGTAGTATTATATTTGTTTGTGGGAAGTTTTTAGCTTATAATCAGCTTCTATCGTCAGAGGCAGTTCGTCAAAGTCGCCCAAAGGGCGACCACGCATCGTTCCGCTGCGTGTCCCATCAAATCGCCAGCGGAAGCTGTCGCGATAGCGACTGATGGGGTCGAGGGGCAGGAAAAAGCCAACTTTGATACAGAACTTCAAAGGGAGAACAAATTGACCGATGGTGCTAATTATTAATTATTAATTATTAATTGTTAATTAATAAAAGGGGGAGAATGTATGGCAATAGGTACATTGAAAATATCAACATTTGGGAATACGGTGGGAAGTCCGCTTGAAAATGTGAGTATTACGGTAAGCGACAGCGGAGGAAATCTGATTGCAAGCGGCATGACAGACAGTGAAGGAAAACTGGTACCTGTGATTTTATCGGTGCCTTCCGAACAACTTTCGCTCACGCCGCCCGAAGAGCCGCAGCAAATTCCCGAAACAGAGTCTGAGGCAAAATCAGAAATTCTGGAGGAGGAAGACCAAACGGTTGTTCCTGATAACACGGTGACGGAAACAGCAGAGTCCCCTCTCCCATTCGGTTCGTTCAATATTACGGCACAAAGTCCCGACGGTGAAACGGTAACGGTGGACGGAACGCAGGTATATGCAGATACAACCTCTTTGCAGAATATTTTTTTCCCGGGGCAAAGCAATGATATCAATATCCCCAATCCTACTATTATGGGTGGATTCCCTGAGAAAATACCAGAAGCCGAAACAAAGCGTCTGCCCTTTCCGAGCGGAACAGTCGTACTGCCCAAGCCTGTTGTTCCGAGTATCATTATTGTTCATGCAGGCGATCCGTCCGACAGCAGCGCACCGAATTATACAGTAGGTTTCAAGGATTATATCAAAAATGTGGCAAGCTCCGAGATCTTCGCAACATGGCCGCATGAGGCTCTCAAAGCAAATATCATTGCGATTGTGTCTTTTACACTGAACCGTGTTTTTACCGAATGGTACAGAGGCAAGGGTTACAGTTTCACGGTAACGAATTCCACCGCATACGATCAGGCGTTTATCTATGGAAGAAATATCTTTGCAGATGTTTCGGATATTGTTGATGAGGTGTTTAACCTCTATATTACAAGACCGAATATTTCACAGCCCATTCTTGCACAGTATTCCGATGGCATCAGAGTTATCCGCAGCGGCTGGTTAAGTCAGTGGGGTTCAAAGGAACTGGCAGACGAGGGCTATTCCGCTCTGAGAATTTTGCAGACCTATTACGGAAGAGATATTTTTTTGCAGGAAGCGGAAAAGGTTGACGGTATTCCCTCCTCCTTCCCGGGTTATCTTGACCTCGGGTCAAGCGGTCAGGGTGTGCGTGTTTTGCAGGAACAGCTCAATGCGATCTCAAATAATTTTCCTTTGATTCCCAAACTTGCAGTTGATGGAATTTTTGGTCCGAAAACCGAAGAATCCGTACGGATTTTCCAGCAGATCTTCAATCTTCCCGTAACAGGTGCGGTCAATTTTGCAACCTGGTACAGAATTTCCGATGTCTATGTAGCTGTAAGGAATCTTGCAGAGTAAAAAATAACTGCACCGATACTGTTTTACAACAGCGGTGCAGTTGTTTTTATTTTTTAATGTAATTGAACAAATTCAGCAAAAACTTTCCTTTACGACCTGAATCCTGAATCCTGCCCCCTGAATCCTTTTCTAAAATTCACAATAAAAATTCCCATACTTACCAGCAAAAGCGAAAGGATATTTTGCAGTGTGAAAATGTTTTCAAACAGAAAAATTCCCGACCACATCGTTCCGAATATGGGTATCAGGAAATTGAATACCGCAACACGTCCGACAGGGTTGTTTCTCAGCAGCATTGTCCACAGCATAAAGGCAATTCCTGCCATTGCACCAAGATACAAAAGCAGCAGCCATGCGGTATAGTCTTGTGCATTAAGTCTGCCGCCAAACAAAAATCCGATCACGGTCAGTGCCGTTCCGCCCATCAGCAGTTGCCAGCCCGAAACCAGCTCAGGTCTGCGGTGATCTGATATTTTTTTGCTGACAATATTTCCTGCCGCTCCCGACATATTCGACAGAATCACAAGCAAATCACCTGTCAGTGTGAATCCGCCTGCATCCGAGTCCGTCAAAAGAACTGCCAGGCCTGCTATGCCCAGAATACAGCCGCCCAGAGCTTTCATGGTAATTTTTTCACTTTTAAAAAACAACGGTGCGGCAAGCACTGATGCAAAGGCGGCAACAGAAGTATACAATGCCGACCTTGTTCCCGATACACCGCCGATTCCGATATACAGCAGAAAATACTGCATAAAGGTCTGAAACAGCGACAGAAGTGCGATCGGTGCAATATCTTTTTTTCTCAGGCGTATCGGCAGACCGTCCGGGTCAGGGCGCAATGCACCTATTTCCAGAACGATCAGCCCCGCGATCATAAACCGCAGCCCTGCAAACAGCAGCTTGGCAGGAATATCCTCTGAAGCCACTGCAAAAAGGACATAACCAATTTTGATAGCCGGAAAAGCCGTTCCCCACAGAAGAGTACAGAATATAGCGATCAGCGGAACAAATATTGCAGAAGTTTTCAGATCCTTACTTTTCGTTTTCATTTATTTGATCTTCATCGGCTTGAATTCACCGTTTTTGCTCCTGTAAAATGCTGACCCTATTGGACTCTCAAGATATTCGATTATATCGGGATCATAATTACAGATGGTATTCAGCCTGAATATTTCCATATTGTCAATATTGCTCATATATTCCTCGTCCTCATCGCCTGCCAGAAACCGCCAGCCGCTGTCCAGTGTGGGATGGGCAGGCTTTTCTCTGTACATAATGCCGACCTTTCTGTTATCCACTGTGATCCTGTCAGTCGCATAGCAGCCGTCGCCGCCCTCCCATTCAAGCAGTTCTTCCATCGCACTTCGCGGCAAAGCCCATTTTTTGCGTGAGATTCCGGCACAGGTATTTTCTCTTTCAGGAAAGATAAAATTGATATCTACGTCGGATTTTTCATTCATCTGTCTGAACAGCGCAGCCACGCCGTTTTCAATTTTATACAGCATTTCTTCCTCATACAGAGGAATCATCTGCAAAAGCTCCAGTTCTTCACCGTCATCAAGAATACAGGTTTCACCGACATCGCAGACAGAAAAAGCATTCTTGAAAATAACACCGTTATATTTTACGTTTTCATCAAGGTTATCACCATAGGAGATCGTATGACCCGGACCGAGCCATGAATTCTCAAACTGTATCATTTCACCGAACTGGCGCATAACTCTTGCAATCCAGTTGTATTTGAAAAGTATTTCTTTAATCGAAAGATGCGGCGGCAGTAAAACCATCATTTCTATCCTGTGTATTTTTTCGCATTCATTATTTTCCGTTCCTTTGTATGCACAAATACCAATACTGATGATCTTATAATACCTCAGTTTTTTATTCGGCTTTACCAGCAGAAAATTGATCGGGTGCGGTTCAGATACCTTCCCATTTTCCACAACAGGAATCATACATTCTATATCGCCAAAATTATCAGAAATATAATCCAATAAAATACTGATATCATTTTTTTGGATCACAGCAAGCTCGTCTGTTCTGTCTCCGAAGATATTATTCCATGCTTCCTCGTCCAGTTCTTTTGCACGTTCGGAAACAATATCAAATTTCACATCATCCCCTGTTTCCTGATATACCAGACAAAGCAGCAGCCACGGTTCTACACATTCTTCGTCTATTTCAATACATTTGCGTGCTTCTTCAACTGCAGCATGATAATGGTGCAGACCAAAATGTGCTCCTGCCATTTCAAGATGATATCCGATATCATCAGCGGCTGCCTCCTCGTCTATTGCTTTCAGCGTATCCAGAGCTTCACGGTACTCCGCACACTGAGAAAGCGAATGAGCGAGCATCAGCGAAAGCTCCGGATTCATTTCTTCCTCGTCAAGCTCCCTGATTCTTTCGACCACAACGTCAAACCTGCCCTCATTCATCAGTTGATCCATTTCAAACATAAATTCATTATCCATCAAGTCACCCCCGTATACAAACGATCAGTATGCTATATTATATCACGAAGTACCCCCTCTGTCAATTTCACCGGCGAGCCACCGACCCGATTCGCGTAGTTGCTACCCTTCGGTCGCTCTGAAAAAAGGATTAATTTATTGCCGCGTTTCAAGTTAATATACCCTGAAAAATTTTAAACCAACGGCGGCGGAGTGCCTCCGCTGTCAATTCGCGCTTTGGTTTTATTGTAATATTCAGCTTCATTGCCGCGCCTTCCTTTAAGTAATAAGCCAGTGCCGCGGCATTAAAACAATGGATTTGAACAAAGTTGAACGCGAGACAGTCCAGTGCGGTCACGCACCCGCGCCATAAAGTCCCAGGATAAATTCACACTAAGGGAGAGCCTTTATATACCTTAAACCAAATGAAAACTTTAAAAATATTCGCATAAAGATCATGTATCAATCATTCAGGCGTGATCCGTTCAGCCATTCTCCCATATAATATTGGAATATAAAAAACATAATATCCAAAATAATAATCAAAAAATAGTTTTCTTTCGTATAAAAATATGATATAATATCTTAAAGGGAGGCGATTCCGATGGACGATTTTATCATGTCACCGAAAATTGATTTCGCTTTTAAAGAACTGATGAGAAATGATTATGTCCGCAAAGGGTTTCTGAGTGCGGTTCTGAACATCAAAGATACACTCATTAAATCAACCGTACTGTTGAATACGAATCTTTCAAAAATTCATGAAGATGAAAAATTAGGAATTCTTGATGTCCGACTTACGATGAATGACGACACGGAAATTGATATTGAGATTCATCTTGCCTATATGAGAACGTGGGCGGATCGGAGTACATTTTATGTATCAAAGCTGCTAGTTGAACAAGTTGATATCAATAAAAATTATTCCAATATCAAAAAATGTATCAACATCAGCCTGCTTGACTTCAATTATATCAAAGAAACAGAACGATTTCACACAATCTATCATCTCCGTGAGGACACAGAGAATATCAAATATACGGATATTCTCGAAATTCATGTTGTTGAGTTACCAAAGCTGCCCCAAAAGGATGATGGAACAGATCTATACGATTGGGTACGATTTATCAAAGCTGAAAATAAGGGGGAGTTTGAGATGTTAGCAAATCAGAACAGTTACTTGAAAACAGCATACGAGACACTTGAAGAAATCA
>CACYDD010000112.1 GCA_902773065.1 uncultured Ruminococcus sp.
CTACATCGCCTGTCTGAGGAGCATCAGTTGTTGTTATGCCAGCACCTGTGCCTGTGCCAGCACCTGTGCCAGTACCAGTGCCTGTACCTGCATCTGTGTCGTTGTCGCCGCCGATTGTTTCTGTATCTTCGCTGCTTTCGTCAACATCGTCACCGGCATTTTCATCGTCATCGCTTGCCTTAACATCAAGATTTTTGTCAAGATCATCCGCGCCAAATTTCTCAGACTCGAACGGACCGTCATAATCAGCCCAAGAACCTGTTTCTACGCCGTCTACAGCGTATGTATACTTAAGTGAGTTAGCACCCTTGCCGACAACAGTAGCTACAGCATCAGCATTTACAGAATAAATCTGACCGCCGTTTACATCAGCATTATATTTAATATCTTCTGTCTGATAAGCTGTGAAAGCAGGATCTCTTCCTTCATCCTTAGCAGCATTATACTCAGCAACAACTTCAGGATCGCTGTAGCCGTTGTTGAAGATGATGGTTGTAGCACCTACAGGCTTAAGAACTCTCCAGTAATCTGTGCCTTCGATCTGCTCCAAAGCAGTACCCGGCCAGCTTTCCTGATTGTTATAGCTACGTCCGAGTACGTCTGTGATATTAACATAACCATCTACGCCTTCTTCTGTACCGAACCAGTAAGCGTAAACCTTATCCCACTGTGTGTTTGTGTTGTCGAAGAATACATAGTCCTCAACCTTTGTTTCGTAAGCAGGAACTTCCTCTACTGTTGATTTCTCATCTTCACTTGTAGACTCAGTGGAAGATTCTGTTGAGGACTCCTCTGTTGAAGACTCCTCTGTCTTAGTCTCAATGCTTGTATCTACAAACTTATAAACACCGTCTGCATCTGTGTAGCTGTAAGAAATCGGCCATACTGTGTAATCTGCACCATTTGTGCTGAAATATACAGTTATATCCTTTGCATCCTCAGTCAGGATAATATTTGTCTGGCTGTTGTATGTGCGGACATAGTCTGCTTCATAAGCACCCCAACTGTCATGCCAAGCAGCTTTTGTATCGTCAGGATACTGTTCTTTGCTCTGAGCCACATTAGCACGAACCTTGAACTGATCATCTTTTTTGAGATCGCCGATTTTAGCTGTGAAAACGCCATCGCCGTCTTCATCTGCCAAAGCCACATCACTGTCATCGGTCCAGCCGGTGAAAGAGCCTACAACACCAAAAGCTTTCGGTCCTTTATAATTTTCGTCTCCTGTGCCTTCTTCAAGTGCATAATATTTTACAGCCCAAAGGTTAGGATCAGTTCCGGTCGTATCAAGAGATACATAAACTGTTGACTTATTATTAATTTCTATCTTCGCATTTGTCTGGCTGTTGAATGTACGCTCAAAATCAGGCTCGTAAGTGCCCCAGCTGTCTCTCCAAGCAGCATTGTCATCATCAGGATAAGTTGTCGGATTAGTAGCTGCATCTGCACGAACTTTGAATTCATATGTGCCGGCTTCTACATTCTTGATAGCTGCGGTATATATACCGTCACCATCATCATCTGTGAGCGTTGCATAATCTGTTGCCCAACCGTCAAATCCGCCAATAACCGTAAACACGTGCTCTTTCGGATCGTACTTTTCGTCTGCCGGAATTGTATCACGAGCTGAAACAGAAACAGCAGCCATTGAGCTGACAAGACCAGCAACGAGTGCAATACCGATAATCTTTTTCGTCTGCATAATTATCTTCCTCCTAAAAAAAAATTAAATTTCATAAAACCGTCGAAAGCGCAAACTCACACAGTTTTAATCTTTCCTTGATTATACAACCAATTCCCCAAAATTGCAAGCAAAAAGTATCATAATTTTATTTTTTAATTTCCATATATGACAGATTTTGTGTATTTTGCCGAAATATTAATTTTATATTTTTCTGCCGGAAATAATTATCCATCAGTTATTGTGCATTATTTACTATTTTCACTTAAATTTATTGTTTATTTTACCTTTTCGGTTTATTATAAATTTATTATAATTTTATAATCCGGATTCTTGAAAACCCCACTTTTCAAGCCCTTTTTTATATCCTTTTTGTAAAAACATTGACTTTTATACATTTTGTTATATAATGAGTATAATTAAAAACAATCAATCACTATAAAAGATTTAAAACGGAGAAATACTATATGAGATATTGTACAAGATGTAAAAAGATTTATGTAACGGAAAATGAGAATGAAAAATGTATTGTCTGCGGTAAAAAGACAATCAACGACCCGAATTATTATTCACCGGTCAAAATCATTACTGCCAACGGTTTTGAACTGGAGAGAATATGCGCAGCACTGGACAGCGAGGGCATACCATATAATTACCAGCAGGTGAGAAAGGACACGGGCATCCAGATCCTCAATTCCGCACCGCCCGAAAACTGTGATTTGTTTGTGCCGCTCAGTGCCTATGAAAAAGCACAGGATATTCTCGTAGGGATAGGTGCTATAAACGAGGAAGATCTTTCTGAAATTGACGAGAACAGCAAAAATCAGCTCAAAAATGCACAAAAAAAAGCCGACGAGGAAGAACTGACACCGCGAAAAGCAAGTCTTGTACGTTTCTTTTCGGCAATCGCCTTTCTTGTTATCATTGCAGGTGTTGTTTTTTTCGCAGATTTTCTGGTAGAGCTTGTCAAAAAACTTTTCGGAGCATAAAACAAACACCGTGCCAACGATCTGCCGACACAGTGTCTTTGTTTAATATAATAAGGTTAAAATAGAAGGATAAGTTTCAATCAGCAGACAACCTGCTACCTTCACCCTTCACCCTTCACCCTGATTTCAGCCTTTATATTGGAAAGACATACAGTCAACGCACTGCTCCTGTGTCGGGTGAGATTCGTGTGTTCCGATCTGAACAGTGTTGAGAGAACAGTAATCGCAGCCGCTGCAGTGGTATTTACATTCTGAAACGGTACATTCTATACTTTTATTTGGATTATCCATGATTCATTCCTCCTGTTGTTTCCGCTTTCTGCGGTAATTATATTGTAACCCGTTTTCTTTCGGAATATACGTTTTAAATAATTGCTCATTGCAAATTGGTTATATAATGTAAGAAAATTTTTCACCGGGTGCTTGCAGTATCGAAAAGTGCAGATTTTGAATTAGTTTTGGTAAATTTGCACAACAAAAAGAAAAAACGATAACAAGATTTTGATTTATATTTCAAATCTGTAACCATTCGTAAACACTAACGCCGAATTTTATACTTTTATTTTTTAATTATTTGTGTAAAAATACCAATATTTTTGTTCTTTTAATACAATAAAACCCTTTTGAATTATATTTTAAATTTATTTTTTCGGTCAAATTGCACAAATTTGTTTTTCGTTTCATACAGAATCATGAGTGCTTTGGGGAATTTTCTATGTTTTTTATTCCGCAATCGCCTTAATTTCACAAATTGACATAATTTTTCAAAAAATCCGTCTTGATTTTTACAATCAAACATAGTATAATACATGGTAACGAAACTTTTATAGGGAGTTTCATATTTATCTATTATTTTTTTAGGAGGATTAATTAAGATGAAAAGTTCAAAGATTCTTAAAGTTGTGATCGCATCTTCTCTCGTAGCTTCTCTCGCTGCTACAGCTGCTGTCAGTGCAAATGCTGCCGGTATCGCAAAAATTGAAGATATCAAAGATCACAAAGTAGGCGTTGTAGGTAGTTTCAACGACTGGAGTACTGAGGGCGAAATTGCACTCACAGACAACGGCAGCGGTGTTTATGAAGGCGTTGTTGAAATCGAAAAAGTTACCAAAGAAATGGTAGTTGAGGCTACAGCCGATGACGGTAACGGTGCACAGGTCAAGACCGGCAAAAAGGGTATCACATTCAAGGTTCGTCTTGATGGCGACTGGACAGACAGCTGGGGCGATTATGAGCCTGCTTATGTACGTACATGGAACAGCCAGACAAACTGCTGTGTAGAAGCAGCTGAAGGCGACCATGTTAAGATCACTGTAAAGCTCGATACAACAAAGAACCATCCTGATGCTGTTGCAGCAGGCGAAGTTGAAGCAGACGAGATCGACTATACACTGATCCCGGTAGAGTATTCTGTTGAGAAGGTTGAGGACGCTGCTCCTGCTGCAGATCCGGAACCGGCAGCTCAGACTCCTGCTACAACAACTACTGACACCTCTAACGATGCTACAGCCGCTGCAACACCGGCAAGCACATCTACAGATTCCGACACAACAACACCTGCTACAGGCGACACAACTTCTGCAATCGCTCTCGTAGCTGTTGTTCTTGCTTCTCTCGGCACAGCTGTTGTTATGACTAAGAAAGCTTCTGCTAAAGACTGATTTTTAAAGTCAGATAATTTAATGAACCAAAAATAAGACAGACTGTCTGCGTATTGCAGACAGTCTGTCTTTTATACCATGTTGAACTGTAGTGTTGTACTGACAGGACAAAACTTTTTCATCTGTTCGGTGATAATCTCCTTCTGATCGGCTGTCAGTGAATCCGTACAGTTAAAAATTAACTTTCCCGGTTCATCACTGAATGTACCATGAATATTGAATATGCCGCATATTTTATCAAAATCTTTCATGCGGCTGTCACTGTTAGTGATCTGAAGTGTACTCATGATACTGTTTCTTCTGCCGCTGAGACTCTGATCCATATTGCATACCGCCATCATATCCTCATAGTTTTTCAGGCCGAAATCCTCCGCCGTTGAAACAAAGCATTCCTTTAACAATGTATCAAGCTTCTCATAGATCAGGTCAAATCCCTCCGCATATGCCATAAGTTCGGCATATTCCTTTGTTCCTTCCTGTAAATCATAAATTCCCAAAGCGGAAAGCTTATTGTATAATGATTCAAACGCTGTCATTTTACTGCCCCCTTATATTTTTCTGCTGACGCTAAGATTCATAAGACGAAGCAGCTGCAAACTCTGGGCGGTTTTATCCTCAGCATCAACAAATTCATAATTTCTGACACCGTCAACATTGATGATCCTGCTGCCGATCTCGGCAAGGATCGCATCCTGCCCTACCGAAAGATCCAGAAAATAGTTTCTCACGGCATTTTCAACCTTTGCAATCACATCACTCACCACATAACCGCTTTTGATCGATATACGAACATTCAGATCCATATTGATAACTGCTGCATTATATACCCGGATCTCTGTTCCCGGTATCTTATTCTCGTTCAGCAGTGTCTGGATCTGAACGATCGCATTACTGCTTACCATTTCTCCTCTTCCGGCAACATATACACTCAGTGAATTTGTATTCTCCCCTCCGAACGACACCGACTGTACCCCATCCACAGACATAGCAAGAGAACGGTAAAACGCCAGATTGGCACCGTTAGGGATATTTTTCATGCTTTCTGCAATTCTTTTTCTCAGTGCTTCATCGCTTTCATCATCCGTTCCTCCCAAAAACACGGATGTGTTGCTGATCCCGAGTCCGATCGAAAAATAAGTCACGATCGTTGTCACTTCATCCAGACCGACATTGTATTCACTGCCGCTTTTTTCTGCTTCTACCTCAACGAATGTATACCCTGTTCCCTTGTAGATAATCACTTCTTCTGTTGAAATGAAATTCAGCCTGCCATCCCATGTTGTAAAAATCGTTCCCATTGGTATGACAATATCATATTCAACAGGAACATCCACCTTGAGCAGCAAAGCACCCGATGCTTTTTTACCTCGAAATCTTTCCAGTCCTCTTTGTGCGGCATGCTTGTCAAGCTCCTCTCCTGTTGCAGTAGAAGCAAACATCTGCCGCTTCAGCCAGTCAATATTTGTCTCCAGCGAAAAAATCTCTCCTGCCAGAAGCCTTAATTTGATCCCCGAATCACTCATCCGTTCCGCTTCTTCTCCTGCAAGCTCATAATATTTGTCACTCATTCTTTCCAGTATTTCATCATAGCTGTATGCCATTTTCTCCCTCCTGTAAATCAAACTCATATTCTTTTCCATAAATTTCTGTTTTCACTCTGATTTTCTCTTCGCTGACCTCCGCTGATTTCACTTCGCAGAACGGAAATTCCTTTAAAGCTTCTCTTGCACTGATCTCAACAAGTCCGGCTGCGTTTTCCTGGTTTTTGTCAATCAGGTGAATTCCACTCCCTAATTCCCGGTCATAAATAAATTCACCCCTGTGAGCCGAAAGCATTATGTATATGCCGAGAATGATTTTTGATATTTCACTGATGCCGTAATTCATATCAGACCTCCTCTTCATTGAGATATAATTTCCCTGTCACACGAATACTTCCGTCTGTTGAAAGTCTGATCGAAGCATGTGTTCCCGATCTGATCAGAACATCACCTGCTTCAACATCTTTTCCGAAGTATGGTGTGCGTACACCAAGACACATGAGTCCCGATTTTGTGTTGATCACAACAACATCATCTTCTGATGCCGGCACACTGACAATACCGGGGGGATTGATCAGCTCACACTGTCTGCTGCCGTCTCCCGAAACAGAAGCAATTCTTGTATCGATACCGCTGTTTGATGCTCCGGTATTGATCATACCTTCATCCGTATCCATATACGCAATATTTCTTGAGATCCACATTATTCTGCCACCTCCGCATAGATTCTTGTATACTCTCCTTTTGTATGAAGCACAAAATGAAGCTCCTTGATTTTCAGCTTGCTTTTCACTCCCTCAACCGTAAGCTCATCTCCTACTCCGCATGAGATAATACCGGCATTATCAATAATATAATTTTCATAGTCTTTATCGGTACGGTCAATAATATTCCGTACATAGGGAACTGTTTTTCCCTTGCTGTTGACAGCATTTACATACCGTACTCTTCGGATATTGCGTCCGTCAGCTACTTTGCTCTTCATATGGGTATTATATCCTCCGGCATTGTAGGTTCTCGCATAAATATCTGAGATCACCGCACTTCTTTTCAGTGATTTGCGGACAGAGATGATATTTTTCCTGCCCAGAAAAACACTGCCGCTTTTCACATCTCCACTGATATCGATTACACCGTCAGCAGACACATACGGTTTTACCTTTACGAATTTTTCACAGAAATTCTCCAGAACATCCCACTGACTCATTCCCTTTCTGATCATCAGTTCACCATTATAGGAATGATCTGAACCGATATATTTGTGGAATCCCAGCGGCCTGAAATGCCGTTCAAAAATATAGCTCATTGACGGCAGACAATACGTCTGGGGTAACGCCTCATTATCAAGAAGGATGCTTTCAATACTTCTTGCCTTGAGTTCAAGAAATGATCCGTCCCCCTCAGCGATCTCTGTCTGCTCATCAACATATCCGAAAAATATCATTTCCGCTCCGTTCATCACCTTCACCGAAAGTATTTCGGGAATTCTTCCGCTTACTGCAAAGACTCCCGAAAAACTGTCGGCAGGTGCTCCTGAAGAAGAGATGATCGTCATATTCAGCGGTTTTGAAAAACTCGTTACCTTTCCTTTGATATCTGTCAATATATATTTCAGCATAAATTGATCCTTTCACTGCATTTTATTTCTGTATCGGGTCTTCTGATATGCGGATTCATCAGCACCAGACTGTCGATATCAATTCCGTACCGATATGAAATATCCCACAGACAGCTTTTTCCGTCTCCGCGGATACGTCTTTCGGTACGGTCGCTTTTTTCAAAGCTTTCCGTAAAGCGGAAGCTGTACCTGACAACATCCTCACTGTCACTGCATATCAGCTCCAAACTTTCAAAAACAGCATAGACCGGACTTTGCGACGGAATATACAACATTCCACCGCCTCCCTTTGCCATTACAGATTTCAGCCGGATAAAATCCCCGATACAGTCCTCACCATATAATTCTCCCTCTCCGCTGATGACCCTTGCTGTTTTTCCAAGATCTTCTACCACACTGCCGCCGTAAGGCACGGTTCGGTTGGAGATATTTCTTTTCTCACTGATCCTGATTGCATAAGGCACAACAGGAAAAACAAAATCCTTATAGCTCATTCTTCCGTCAGTTCTCATCTGCATCCTCCTCTGCATCCAGTCGTCTTTTATATCGCAGTGTATCCCTTCTGACAAGCTCTGAGATCGTCCTCAGCTGATCCGCCTCGTCATAGGAAAATCTGTCAACATTTTCCCCGCTCAGTTCATATTCTTTTTCTTTCATATGGTTTCCTCCGTTTTCATTTTCAGTGCAGTAACACTGATCTGTTCCCGAAACAGCTTTTTATCCGCTGCTGCATAAAAATCATCCCACATACATCCGCTCAGAATGATTTTCTTTCCGTCTGCTTCGATTTCCATTGTGAAATGATCAAGGTCGGCAAACGAACAATTTTCAAACGGCTTTTTAAACCGCAGCCCTTTCAGTGTTGCCTTATAGCTGCTCCTTGTTCTGATCAGCGCGATATCATCACTGACAAAGCAGGAACGTATTGCATGAAGATCAGATTTTTTCCTTACCTCTACACTTTCCGCCTGCAAAAGTTTTTTTCCGTCGATCATAACGGTGACATCTCTGCCGCAAATAACCTCATCCTCTTTATATATATCACTCACCTCCATATCTGCAAATCTCACGCAGACCGAATCTGATACTGATCCTGT
This sequence comes from uncultured Ruminococcus sp., assembly GCA_902773065.1. Classification (GTDB taxonomy): domain Bacteria; phylum Bacillota; class Clostridia; order Oscillospirales; family Acutalibacteraceae; genus UBA1213. Next base: position 8,588 of record CACYDD010000112.1, read on the forward strand.
AGCATAATACCGACTCATCAAAAACGCATTTTCCTGCTGACAAAGAAATAATGCGTTTATCGTTGTCCAGTGCTGTCAGCTCCATACATAATTGCTCCGCATATTTTCTGCAATTTTCCGCACCTTCTTTTTCTCCCACAGCGATATTGACTGTCATGGTTTCCGCTGTCAGTATGCCATCCTCACAGCCGACCAGGAATCCTCCCTCCTCAATTTCTGTCCCGAAGCTGACAAAAGGCTTAGTCAGCGGAAATGGTATTTTTTTGTTATTGTTTTCGTCAACGATCTCCATACCATAAAGTTTCTGACTTTCCTTTGCCCTGTTCATCATGATCTCTGCATAGCTCAATTTCTTCACCGTCCTTCCGCTTTTCTTGCACAGGCTTTGGTATAGCTGCCATATTTGCTTTCGTAATCATCCGTCCATAATATATAATATTCATTTTTACCGTCGCTGACCGTATCACCCCTGACAGTTCCACCCAGAAGTTCGCTTTTGGCATATATGTAGTATTTGTGGGGGTCGTTTCTGCCTTCTTCTGCTGCTCCCGTTCCGCCGCCCGATTTTGAAGTATACCGTACCGGATAGATCACTGCTTTGCCCTTATCTGTCATATTATCCCTTTGTACAGTAATATCGGTTCCGATCCGTTCTATTGTTCTGATAATACTGCTTTTCATCTCATATCCCCCTGAAAACAAAATCTGTTGTTTCGAGAATATCGCTGATAGCAGAAAACGCCTCTTTGCAAAGCTGTTCTGATCCTTCAAGCTGCTTTGTGCCGTTTTCTTTTACGCTGATTTCTCCTACCTTGATTTCGTTGCTGCCGCCGTCCGTCAGTCTCCACAGAATAAAGCGATAATAGGCAAGTGCAGCAGCGGCAAACTCCAGCCTGCTGCACCTGTGCCTGATATCAACGCCCGGTTTCAGGCGTGATGTGATATATCCGACAGAGGATTCACACATAAACCTGAAATCGGTCGCTTCATCAGCTTCAAGACCTGCCAGACGGCCGAATATTTCAATGATCTTTTCAATATTCAACCGCCATGCCTCCTATCAGTAAGTAAGAACCTTCGCTGCATCGGGAAAAATCTTTGCAAATCCCGTGATACAACTAATGGAGGCTCTTTCCAGCTGTCTGTCGATCAGCTTGTCATGATCCGTAATAATGCCGCCCGACTGCACCATTTCAAGTGCGCAGTTCTTGTCAAGCCCTATGATCTTGTTACCGCTGATAGCAGGAACATGGATCAGTTCCGCGCCAAGGGGTGTGATCATTCTGCCGCTGCCGTGGAAATCCAGACCGGCATTGGAATCCTTCATTTCGCTCATGGAAAGCAGCTTTGTCATCGCACCGGTCGGGGCAAGAATTCTGTTCAGCTCATACGGAGAAAGTTCAGCCCAGAGTTTGACAAGGTCACTGTAGGCGATCGTTCCGCTTGTATCTGCGGCAACCGTACCTGCTGCAGCACTGTTGCCGTCACCGTTGATGATCACATCTACAGCATCCTTCAGCTGTTCTCTTGCGATATAAGCACCGATCTGCCGGAGTGTTACCGTAAACAGGTCAAGCTTCTGAAATTTGATGGCTTCATAGGATGCCACCAGCATTCTGCCGCGTTTCTGGAGTCTGACAAGCTGTTCGCCTGTTTTGATGGCTGTCTGCGGAAGATAAGCCCCCTCCGCAACAGGCTTGAGTGACTTGTCATCCTCTGTCGGCACAGATACCACCGAGCGATAATCCAGACCATCGATCTCCGTTTTAACTGCAATGATATCCGAAAGCGTATCTGCTCTTTCAATTCCCTGTCTGACTGCTCTCGATACATATTCAGGGAAAAGTGCCGCACTGTCCGAACTCTGGAAAAATTTGTTAACACAGTCGGAATTTGCGCCGCCTACCTTGATATCGAATCGTTTCAGCTGACGCTGATAAGCATCAAGACCCTCCAGCTCTGTATTTCTGTAATTTTCCGAAGGGTCAAGCTCCTCCAGAATACGGGTAAATGATTTTGTACCGTTGCCGTACATCCCTTTTTCAAGTTTGATATTGTCAAAATATGCCATAATTCATTACCTTCCTTTCATTTTTAAAGAATCACACCGACTGTTTTCTCAGTCGTATCAATGTCAACGACAAGATATTCTCTGCCGTTGGTATCGTCCTTGTTTACCTTACCTGCACTTGCCGAAAGCTTGGCATAGCCAATACTCGGTGCAGTGCCGTAAGGCAGTTTTGCGTAACCGTTCAGCTGTACTGCCGCATAGCCGCCTCTCTGGCTGACACATACACCGCAAAAAGCACCAGAAGCCGCCTGTACCTTGCCGCTGTCCGACACCATTACCGGTGCACCGTCCGTAATACTTCCATCGATCTCAAATGTAACGACATTTTCGCCGTAACCCTTAAAACAAACATTCATAGTGAAAACCTCCTTAAATATTTTTAAATTCTATATTGTTGTTTTTGTTATTTTTTGCAGCCGGATACAGCTGCGGCTTTACGGGAACACTTTGTGCTGCCCTTTTGCTCAGTGCATTGCAAAGATCCTCAAGCTGAACAGCACTCATTTTTGCTGTAATAAAATTGAGTGTATCTCTTTTCAGTTCAGGGAGTGCCACTGCTGCGACCTTGTTGATATCGCTCTCCAGTCTGCGCCTGTAAGCGTCGCCATCAGCGGCTCTTTCCCCAAGCCTGCGGAATTTTTCCGCAAGAAGATTTATTTCCTCAGCGGTAAAGCTCTGCTCCTGACCGCCGAATAATCTTTTTTCAATATCCATTTTTGCATCTCCTTTTTGATAATGTTTGATAACGCCTGCCGCTTTTTGGGCAGGCACAGCCACAAAGGACCATTCATACGCATCTGTCGGTTCTTCCAGTACGGCATAGCAAAGCTGACCGTCATAGATTTTGCCCCTGACATGACCGCAGCTGCCCTGTTCGCCCGAGCATATCGAGCAGATACGTTTTCTGATGGCACAGCCGACACTGACTTCTTTTTTAATGCCGCTGTCAAGCTGTGCAATAAACTCTTTGTTTTTTTCTGTTCTTGGTGTATAGGCTCTTGCCGTCAGTCTTGTGTACGGCAGACCGTCGCTTGTCATTTTTCCCGTGACCGTTTCGGTTTTGCAGGAAAAAATTCTTGCTGTCTGGTTTTCGCTTTTCGGGTCATGATCCATCACGCCTGTTACACCGACAAACAGCTTTTCCAGTTCTTTCAGCGACTCTGCCGAAAATCTTTCGTAATCCCTGTCGATCTCATTGTCACAAAGAACTACCGTAAAAGCATAAATTTCATCCTCTGTCAGGCTTCGTCTGGTGTAGCTGTTGATCAGCTCCAGTTCGCCCGATTTCAGTATGGTTGTTTCTTCCAAATAATCACCCTTTCTTGTTGTTGTTTTCGATCTGTTCTGCCTGTGCATTATATAGTCTTGCTTTGGCAAGTTCCACTTCATCCTGAAGATTGATATTGCTCCAGACAATTTCACATTCATCATCAAAGCCGTGAAGTCTCAGATAGGTTTTGCTGATTTTTCTGATCGTACCCTCCAGAATTCGCCTGTAATATTCCAGCTCACTTGTCAGCATATCCGCCTGCTGTGACGACATTCTTTCCGTCGTTGACCAGCTTAGTCCCAGAAGGAACGGCGGTATGGATAACTTTGCCACAATTTGTTCCAGTATCTGTCTTAACGGCACTTCGCTGTCGGGGATCTGATTGTCAGCACCGATTGTTTTAATGCTGACATCGCCCACAGAAACAAAATCTTTCGGCTCACGACTTTTCATTGCCTTGCTCCATTCACCTGCGATCTGCATGGCTCTTTCCTTACTCAGACTTCTGTCCGAATCGGACGGCTTGTATGTCACCGCAAAACGGACATTTCCCACTCTGTCCCAGTTAGTACCGATGGCATTGAAGATCTTCAGCATAACATCCGTCACAAACGGCAGTCCTTTCAATACAGATGTACCGTAAAGCTTTCCCGGTTCCGGCATAATGGCACTGCATAAGATCAGGTCGGGAAACGGCACTTCGTGTTTCTGTCCGAATCTGTCAACCGCCAGAATTTTAATATCAAGCGGATTCTCCTCACAACTCAGCTCTACATCATCCAGCGAGCTGTTGTAAAGTGCCGCAATATCGCCGTCATTTCCTAATACGATCTCTCCCACAGCTGTACCATAGGTCAAAAGCTGTTCCAGATATTCCGAAACAAAAGCTTCCAGACCTGTCGAGATACCATTGACACTAACATTTCTGATAAATCTGTCCATTGCTGCCTGTGCTTTTGCATTACGGCATTTTACTTCAAAACCACCCACAAGACGCACGATCTTGTAGATAGCGGAATCGATCACAGGCACAGACTCTCTCAACGAGCGGTACAGCTGTTTTTCACAGTTGCCAAAAGGGGCATAATTTCGGATATACCCGAACGGATGACTGTAATTTTCGCCTGCGGCGGTCTGAACCGCAAGGCTGTTTTCTTTTTTCTTTTTATGAAACCAACTCAAAAATTCACCTCCTATCGGTCGGATGCGACAGCAAAAATACCGTCGTCAGTTCCGTTAAGATAAGTTGCAGTAAAATAACGCAGATCGTCCATTGCATGATCATTCTCCTTAATTGGTGCATCCTTACCGCTGCTTTCCCAGCGGTAAAGCCCGAATTCTCTGATACAGTCCGTACAGTTCCTGCAAATTTTAATGTTTCCTTGTTTCAGAGCCGTACTCACCTGCCTGATACCGTCCAGTACGTTGTTTCTGGCAGGTTCGACACGAAATTTTCCGTGCCGTTTGATCACTTCAATAAAGCTTGCCGCTGACGGGTCAACGATCACTCTGCTGATCTCTTTTTCGCCTGCAAGGCTGCATAAACCGTCATAATGTTCCTCGTCTGTTCTGGAAACACCCTCTCTGCGTGAGCTGTAATAATACTCATCAATTCTGTACCAGACATCCGAATAAAGTCCCCACAAACCAAATGAAGAGGGGTTCACTGTGCCGTAATCGCAGGAGATCACATAGTCATCAAAACTGCCCTCCGGCACATCACAGAACATTTTGTCATTTGACATAAACGGATAAACAAGTCCTTCTGCCGCCACCCATTTTCCGAGAACATATCTCTGGTAAAAGCTGCCCGAATACATTTTTCTGTACCTTGCCAGCATTTTATCCGAAAGTGAAGGATTGTCCTCCATGCGGAAATGGATGTAGTAAAGATTTTTTTCCTTTACTTTTCTGATCCATTCCGTGCAGAACCAATGCTGCGGATATTCAGGATTGCAGTTGAACCATAGTTTTGACCCTTCCACCGAACATCTCGCCACTGCCTGCTCTACAAAGGATCGCGGCATCAACGCTGCCTCGTCAAACAGCACACCGCAAAGCGTAATTCCCTGTATGAGAGAAGCGGAACTTTCGTCACGCCCTCCGAAGAGATAGAAGATATTTTTTCTTCTGCCAAAGGAAACCTCGATGATATTGGACGAAAGCCTGTCGTTCACCTCAAATCCGATATCTTTCAGCACCCTGAGCAACGGAACGGCAAGATTTCTTTTTACGGAGCGTATGGTTTTTCCGCAAAGGGCAAAGCTGCCTCCGTTATAGGCAAGCATTGCCCACGACACAAACGAAACGCTCATGCAAAGTGTTTTTCCGCTTCTTACTGCCCCGTCACAGATAATACCGTCATAATTTTCCGTGCCGATCCCCTTACACCACCACCTTAACACTTTCAGCTGTTTCGGCGAAAACGCCTTAAAACTCAATTCTCCTCACCCTCTTCCTGATGTTTTGTTCCCTCCATCAGTGCCCCATAAAAATCGGAAACACCCTTTTCTTCCCTGCTGTCTGCCGCTTCAAGCTTTTCAAGAGCTTTGATTCTGTCAAAGAACTTAATCTCCATCGCACCGTCCTTCGGCTTTTTGATTTCTGCCACATTGAAAAGATCATAAGCTCCCAGTTCTTTTTCAAGCGGATTTTCCTCAAACATCAGCCTGACCGCATCGGACACATTGCCGAATGCCAGTCGTTCATAGCCTGCTCTTGCTCTCTGTTTGTAGTTTTTGGTTCTTGACTGATAGATCCTTTCGATTTCCTCGTTGATATCATCCCTTGTCAGAAGATCTGCGCCTGTTTTTCCCGGCTGCCGATAGCCGGACAAAGACGCTGCTTCTTTCTGGTTGCCGCTGCTGACATAGAAGCTGCAAAACTGTTTTTCCTTAGCGGTCAGTCCTGTCCTTTTCTTCCTCAATTTCTGCACCCCCTTTCAATAGTCCCTGAAAAAACAAAAAAAGTTGACCTCAAAAGGTCAACTTTTTCAAAATTTATTTAAATTTTTTTATGTTTTTTCAAAAAATATCGTTTTCGACAGAACATTTTCAAATTTTTTGATATCTTAGTTGATAATGGGTAATAGCGGATCGTTCAATATTACCGGCTGATTTTGCTTGCAAGTTTCATAAAATATCTCCCAAAGCGAAAGTGTGTATAATTCACTATTGTACACACTTTCAGTATTTTATCAGAGAGTTTTGTATTTTAAATTTGAATTATTTGATTGATATAAAAATAATAATATGTTATGATATAG
>CACYDD010000113.1 GCA_902773065.1 uncultured Ruminococcus sp.
GCAGCAGCAGAGATAAGGATACCGCATTCAAAAGAGGAACAGCACAGGGCTATTATAAATTCATGGCAATGCTCGGCGTGGATATTGTCTATAATCATGCCGATTACCGCCTTATGGGCAAAAGGGCATTGGAGGCACTTTCGGAGTATAAGGAAGTGAATCTGTTTTTAAGAGGTATCGTACCGCTGATCGGCTTTAAAAGCGATTATGTGTATTATGAACGCAGTGAACGCTTCGCAGGGGAATCAAAATATCCGTTGAAAAAAATGCTCAAATTTGCTGTGGACGGTATTACTTCGTTCAGTGTCAAACCCCTGAAAATAATTTCCAATATTGGTATTATCATGTGCCTGCTCAGCGTAATATTCTTTATATATGCCATTATTTCGTTTTTCAGCGGCAGTAGTGTGGCGGGCTGGGCTTCAATCATGTGTTCCATATGGTTTCTTGGCGGCTTGCAAATGTTGTGTATTGGAATTGTCGGAACATATGTGGGTAAAATCTACAGTGAAGTAAAACAAAGACCAAGGTTTACAATCGACAAAACCATCATCAATCAAGAATCAGAAAAAGAATAAAGAATAACAATAAATAATAAAAGAATAATGTTTTCATTTTTTCTTGAGTTGACAACATTGATAAAAAGGGAGATGGAGTAATGAATTTCGGTGAGAAAATATTTGATTACAAAGAGGAGATCATGCATGATCTGAATGAGCTGATTTCAATTCAGTCTGTTTCAGGTACAAATCCGGAGGAAGCAGAAAAAGCATTGGATTATATCCTCGGCAGAGCAAAAGAAATGGGTTTTGAAACCAAAAAGGTGGGGAAAGTGGCAGGTCACGCACAGTTCGGCGAAGGAAAAGAGCTTGCGGCGGTTCTCGCCCATGTGGATGTTGTTCCTGCCGGAGAAGGCTGGAGTGTTTCGCCGTTTGCACTGACCGAAAAGGACGGCAGACTTTATGGCAGAGGTGTTGTTGATAACAAAGGACCTGCAATTATTGCACTTTACTGTCTGAAAGCATTAAAAGACAGCGGAATTGAGCCGAAAAGACGAATTCGGGTCATTTTTGGTGCGGAAGAAGAAATCGGCATGAACGATATGGAAACTTACTTTGCTTTTGAGGAATTGCCCGATATGGCGTTTACACCCGATTCCGAATACGGTATCTGCCTGAAGGAAAAGGGAATCATGCAGCTTGAAGTATCAGCACAAAGCCATGACGGAACGATTTTGACGGAATTTCAGTCAGGCGGTGCGGTCAATGCTGTACCTTCCAAGGCTCATGCACTTGTGGACTGCACGGAATCCGAGGATAATCAACTTCGCCGTTTTGCGGATGCCAAACCCGGCGAATATGATTTTATCTATACTATGGACGGTCTGCATATTTCCGCAAAGGGCAAGGCAGCTCATGCCTCTACTCCCGAACTGGGACTGAACATGGCAACACACCTGATAAGGATTTTGGCGGCAAATTTCGGACAGTTTGCACTTGGCAGCCTTTGCAGCTTTATTGATGATGCGATCGGTCTTGAAATCGACGGTTCGTCACTGGATATTGCCTGCTCCGATGAGGAAAGCGGTGCGCTTACCGTGAATCTCGGCAGAGTCGATATCAATGAAAATATCTGCCGTGCGCTGATCGATGTCCGCTATCCTGTAACGGCTGACAGCGGCAGGATTCTGCGCAGAATCAGGCAGAGAGCCGCCTATGACGGTCTGAAAACAAAGCTTCTCAATCATGAATATCCACTTTCCATGGAAAAGGATGCACCTGTGATAGAGATTCTTTCACAGGCTTATGAAAATGTGATTGGCGAAAAGCCCGAGCTGTATTCTACAGGCGGAGGAACTTATGCAAGAACTCTGAACAACAGGGGTGTTGCATTCGGCCCGACTTTTCCCGGGGACGAAACACATATCCATGATGTTGACGAAAGCATTGACACAGAGAATTTCTGGAAACACGCCCAGATCTGTCTGGAAGCTGTAAAAGGAATGTCAAAAATATAAAGGCAATATTGAAATAAATAGGTTTAGGCAGTATAATATTTTGTAGAGGAAACATCTCAAATGATTGAAAAATATAGTTTTGATTTGCAAAAATACTTTACTATTTTAAGAATTCGGAAGGAGGACGTGATTTCATGAGTAAACTTATTGAAGACAGAGTAGAAGAAATTCTTGAAAACAGAGTAGAAGAGCTTATTAAAAACAGGGCAGAAGAAGTTTATAAGGAAACAATGGAAAGAGTTGAGAAAGAAACAGCTGCAAGAGTTGAGAAAGAAACTATTATATCAAATGTTCTTGGAATGTTGAAGCTGGGGAAACTCACTCTGGAAGAAATCTCTCAAATCTCACACCTTTCAATAGGTGAGATCCGAAGAATCTCTGAGGGTTATGCGGTCTGATGATATGAAAAATGTCAGTCGTTTCCGTTTTATCAGCGAATTGTATCATATCAGACAAACCGACAGCATTGCTGTCCGAAGGAGTGACGGAGTGGTATGAATAGGTTTCTTTTGTTTCGATTCAGAGTGAGACAGATGAAATAGGCGAGTATCTGACTTTATGCACCAAATAAATAAGCCTGTATTCTCAACTTCTTACAATACAAAAATTCAAAGCCGCACCTGATGTTTAATACTCGAAGCGCGGCGATAAACGAATCGTTCTTTATTCAAAGCGACCGAAGGGTAGTGACTGCGCGAATTCCCTGC
>CACYDD010000114.1 GCA_902773065.1 uncultured Ruminococcus sp.
GATGCACTGTGATGTGATAGAAGGCGACTGTGCTTTTACGATCTCGCCGTTTTCGATCGTACCCCAGATTTTCAGCGGCTCCTGCTCGGATTTTTCTTCCTCACCACCGATGTACGGAATGACATTGTCTACCATTTCCGGCCATCTTTCAAAGGTTTTTCCTGCGCCCGAAATTGCCTGATAGGTGCAGGCAAGAACCTTTGTCACACCGTATTTCAGCAGCGGATGAATTGCCGGAACATAGCTCTGCAGTGAGCAGTTGGATTTTACAGCAACAAAACCTCTCTTTGTGCCGAGACGCTTTTTCTGTGACTCAATGATCTCCAGATGATTGTCATTGATCTCAGGAATTACCATCGGTACATCCGGTGTAAAGCGGTGTGCGCTGTTATTGGAAACAACCGGGCATTCTGCCTTTGCATAGGCCTCTTCCAGTGCACGGATATCCTCTTTTTTCATATCTACCGCACAGAATACAAAGTCAACCTTGGAAGCCACTTCTTCAATGTTTGCTGCATCAACAATTACCATATCCTCGAATGCTTTCGGCATGGGAACTGTCATAGCCCAACGGCTGCCTGCGGCTTCTTTATATGTTTTGCCTGCACTTCTTGCACTTGCCGCAAGAACAGTAACATTGAACCACGGATGATTTTCCAGAAGCGTTGCAAAACGCTGCCCTACCATTCCTGTTGCACCGATAATACCCACATTATACTTTTTTTCCATTTTTTTCTCTCCTTAGCAAAATTTGAAAATGCGTAAAAAAATAGACCGGTACAAGACCGGTTCATCACATACTGCAAAGCTTTCCGCAAAAGCGGAAAGTAACGATAGCTCCCCATCACAGTTTTATGATGACAGTGATATACCGCTGCGGCATATCCCCAAAGAAAGTTTTGCCGATACTTTCTTTTCGGCGGCAAGGCTATTCGCACAGACTCCAGGACTATGGCAGTCTCCCCCATGCTACACGCAATACCGCACCTCTATCCGGTTACGATTTTAACTTTTCAAGGCTTTCATCACCTTATAATATATAATATACCATTCCGGCAGCCTGTTGTCAACTTTTTTACGAAAATAATACCGGGAATTTTTTTCCTACCAATTCAACAACATCACCGCACCGGCAACCACAGCAACCACAATTCCTGTCAGAAGCAAGCCTGCTATTGCCAGTTTCGTTCTTTTCGCTTTTTTCTTCTTCTGTTCTTCCGTTTGTCTGATCGTTTCGATACGCTGCTGAATTTCATCCTTCCTTGAGACATATTCTTCTTTTTTAGCTCTGCAATCGTCAATTCTGTCATCATATTCTCTGCTGTTATTGATACTGATAAGAATTCTTTCCGATTCTGTAATTTTTTCAACCGCATTCTCTAAAAGGGAAAGTGAATTTTCACTGACTGCTCTTTGATATGCTCTATCTGCTTCATCGTAATATGTCACAGCGAATTCATATTGCTTGTTTTTATCGATTTCCCGTACCAGTTCCCTGCATTTTTGTGCAAACACAGAAGAATCCTTATAATCAGCAAGCAACTCAAATATTGTTCTTGCTTTCACAATACTTGCTCTGTTGAATTTGCCCTCACTGTACAGCTTACAAGCAATTCGGTACTTTCTTTCAAGAACATTGTCAAGATTATTCTGATTGATATAATCAATATATCCCTGTAATTCCGTTTTGAGCATACCACTGCCGTATTTCATGATTTTCTGATAATTGTCACTTTCGAAAAACGGTTGGGTACAGTGTTTCAGATCACCGGTTGTTTTCGCTTTATACTCTGCCATCAGTTTCCCGAGATAAGCCTCTGCGTTTTCCTCGTCTGCTTTCAACACCTCATCCAATTTCTTTTCTGCATTGTCAAACTCTCCGTTTTCCAAACAAGAAAACGCTTCGCCCAGAAGCTTAGCAATATCAACTTCTTCCTCATGATATGTGATATAAGAAATTCTCTCGGCTTCCGGTTTTACACCTGATTCAATTTCCTGAATGATATCTCTCATAAAACTGATTTCTGACATATCATGAGAATTCCATCGCCTTAATTCCTCCGGCAGGTCTTTTTCGCTCATTCCCATATAGGCAGAGATCACTGTTTTTTCAATATCTCGTCCATTCAGTTCAAGGTAGCTGCTCCAGTCATTTCTTACTTCTACATCATTAAAATATTCGCTCCTTGTTCCAAGCACTGCCATTGATTTTGCGCTGTATAGTGCTGTATATCTATGTGCCGCACTTTCGTTTTCGCTCATTCCTTTAAGACTGACACCGGGGTAAAATACTTTTATCCCTTCTTCTGTCAGCTGGCTGTAAAGCTCCTGTGCGATCTGATGATCCTGTGTAAGTCTGTTTTTACTGTCTTTTTGACGGCATGTGATAAAAACATCATAAGGTTCTGTTTTTTCTGCTATGGCAAGGATATTTTTACAGATCCCGTCAATTTCCTCCGCCTCTGCCTGATAAATTTCGTTTTGTCCGGGAGCAGCATATTTTAATGCCAACCGATAATTTTCGTCATCGAATACAGACACCGGTCTTACCCGGTCTACTAAAGTCGTTATTTCAAAGTTTGATCTGTAAATATGATAGCTGACCCCATAATGACAAAGCAAAAGCGACCAGTAAGATTCTGCATCTGTCGGATTTTCACTGCATATCTGCTGATAAACCGGCATTGCTTTATCAAATCTTTTTGACCTGCGCAAATGATTGGCTCTGCCGTAAAGAAAAATAATATAATTATCAGGCAAAGCGGGAAGTGTCTGTATTTTTTTACAGTATTCACATCTTCCCACACTGTCCGTTCCGCTTGTTTCCAGTGTCCCTCCGCATATTTTACATTTAAAGATTGACATAGCCATTTCCCCTATAATTTTCTGAAATGCAAAGCATACAATATTCAAAATTCCATACTCATTATACAATTTTCACTTACAAAAGTCAATATTTTCTGTAAATTTATAGTATTAAAACTTTGGCAGCTCGCCGGCAGAGGAACTCGGTCCTAAGTGTATAATTTTAGTTGGCAATAAAATCAAAACGCGGCAAAGAATTTGACTTTATAAAAAAGTAGCGACCGTAGGGAGCGGC
>CACYDD010000115.1 GCA_902773065.1 uncultured Ruminococcus sp.
CAAAAAACATCCCCTGCATCAATATTGGAAGTAACGATACATTTCTTTTTTTCTACACTGTCAAGCTTGCTGAAACGGCGTATATTACTGACAAAAATATAGTCTGTCTGATATTCAGGATAATCAAAATTAATGCTTATTACCAGAACATCATGGTTTGCAGCAAAGCTGATTATTTTTTCACATTCCTCGGCAGAACTTTTTCCGGGGGCTATCAGCAATACGGTCTTTCCGCTAAAAATCTTGTTCAGATCAACATCACCATTATCATGCTTTATTTTTCTTTCCATATATTGCAGGTACAGACCTTCAATATATGCCTTATCAAATTCAAGACGCTTCTGTTCGCTCATCATGCCAAAAATTTCATTCATGTTTTCGACTGTCAGCGTTTTTTTGTCATCAAGATAACTTGCATAGTTCGGGTGTGCATTGTGAACGGCTGAAAGATAATTGGGCAATGAATATCCCCAATAGCTATTTTGATAAAACTGGTTGAGTATTTCATCTATGATCTTCAGCAAGGGTTCGATCTTATAATCCGAATCTGCGTTTTCGTTCAGATACTGCACAAACAATTCGGTATTCAGATTTCCGGCTCCACGCCCCATCCCATATACAGAACAGTCAATAATCATATCAAATTTTGTTTTGATATCCGCAAGCCATTGTGCATTTGAATAGGCAAGCTGCAAATTATTATGAGAATGAAATCCGATATGTACAGACGAGTCAAGATTATGCTCGGTGTTATAAAATAAATGTCTCAATTCCTTTTGCTTCATCATGCCGAAACTGTCAACGATATAAAAAGCAAACGGCTTTATTTCATTAACTTTTTTGAGTAAATACAGAAATTCCTCATCGCTGTAACTCAGTGTGACCATCGGCTGCACAAAAAGCTTATATCTTTTTTCTGCAACCCTGCGGCAGCACTCCAGTGCTTTTAACATATCTTTCTTGTGAAAAGCCACTCTGATACCGTCAACGGATGTACCATCATTCTCTGGCAGACTGTCAATATCGTAATCGCCATAGTTCATCAGCAATACAAATATTTTTCCCTTTTTATCCGCCGAAATGATATTTTTCACCTCTTGAAGAGTAGTGAAACGTGTACGATCCCTATCATATTCATATTTTTGCGTCAGGAAACCACATTCAATCACATCGACATCAGCAGCTATAAGGTTATCTATGATCTTGCGGGCATTATGAAATCCAAACCTGCAGTCATTACAGTATCCGCCGTCTCTTAACGTACAATCCAGCACTTGTATACTTCCCACTTCATTCACCCGGTTCTTTGTTAATTATATGATTATAGATAGCGTCAGCTATCATAAAGTCTTCCGGCTCATCAATGTCTACGCTCTCTATTTCACCAACCTCCACGATGTATGGGGCATTACCTATTCTGCGTCCGAGTTCTGTTATCACACGACGTTCATATATATAAAATCCGCTTGTTTCTTCATATAAAGGCGGCAAATCCTGCGTTCTTGGTATATTGTCAAGCTGATAATTAAAGGGGGCTCCGTCTTTCCACAAAAAATCCTGAAGCTCTTTTGCCGCAAAGGAAGAATCATACTCTCCCGATCTTACAGCCTCCAAGCCTTTTTGGATAGAGCCGGCAGAGATAAACGGGGCAGTTGTATGTGTCATAACATAAATATCAGCCGGTACGTCCTTTGCAAAGCACTGCAGAACTTCATTCATTTTTGTACTGTCCTGGTCCAGACTTTCAGACCTTTTCAGATACTTTACACCTTCCGGAATAAACTCTTTAATGTCGGGATTACTGCAATAGACATATACTTCGTCTATACCATCTACTTTTAACAGGGTTGACAGAATATAATAACAAAGCGGTTTGCCGTTTGTAAAGCACTTGGTGTTCTTTTGCGGCAAACGACGATTATTCAATTTCATTGGAACAACAGCAACAACTTTCATTCTTTATTTCTCCTGATTTTTAATATAATATTTTGTAGCATCTTCTTTATGATGAATCACACCTGGACTTCCTATTACAACCGAATGGCTGGGCACATCAAAATTAACAAAGGTATTGGCCGCAATTAACACATCATCTCCTATATGTATACCGCCAACCACAGAAGAATTCAAGCCAATATACACTCGGTTTCCGATTACAGGAGCTTTTGCACCATCTGCTTTCTTCACGTTGCCTATAGTACAGCCTTTCATCAGAACACAGTTATCTCCGATCACTGCTTTTGAGTTGACCGTTATACCAAATCCGTGAAGCAAGGACAAACCTTTGCCTAACTTAACGGACTGCGGTATTTCTATTCCGCTCATTTTATACTGACGTCTGAGTCGTATTTTATAATACAGTCTTGAAACAGGGTTTTTGCTTGCCTTTACCTTTCTCCAATAGTACAAATAGCAAAATCCCCTGTCCTTTTTCAAATGAACCCTCAGACTTTTGGCACTGATATTATCGCTGATTTGTCCCAGATCGCTTGCAATCATCTCATTCATACTTGTTCCTCACTTTTATTGGGATAATAACCTTTTCTTGAAATAATCTTTGCCGGAATCCCTCCCAAAGTAACACCGTCTTCTTCAAAAGACTTATTCACCACCGCATTAGCACCTATGGCTATATTGGATCCTATTTTTATATCGCCAAAAATTTTGGCACCCGGTCCGAAATAGACATTATCCCCGATGACTGGTGCTTTTTTACTGCCGCCGCTGGCACCGATATTGACTCCTGCGTGAATTCTGGCATTTTTTCCGATTCTTGCATTAGGATTGACAACAACTGTCCCATAATGTACAATACACATACCCGGTCCGAAAACATTCGGCTCGACAGACCATCCGAGCTTCATACCGAGATTATTTAATCTATATTTATAGACCGCTGACAATATTTTATGATGATTATTGACATGGTACTCTGCTTTTCGCAGCAATATATTGAACTTCATCAGCTTTTTCGTTTTCAGTTTTATGCCATAGCCGGCAGAATCTCCCCATCTGGCTTTTTTGTCACATTCAATATAGTGTTTTAAGTCATGTTTACTTTTTATCATATTTTTTTCCTCATTTGCTCAAGTCTTGAAAAAAGCTAATAATTAGTTGTTTATTGGATTTTCCACTTTCACTGACATTGACTATATACTTTTCCGTGAATTGCTGATAAGTTTGTTCATTCATGGAAAAGTCCTTCATTTCCGGATGTGCCAGATCAACCTTGTCTAAATTCAGCAAATCCGCAAATTTTATTCCCATCAGCACACAATATCTACAGGATGATTTCAGCAGACTGTCAGAATACAGTACTTTGATTGGCTTTTTCATCAGAACCGCATCTATCAAAGAAGTAGAGTAATGAGATACAATAAACTCGCAATGCTGGATGAGCACAGGCGTTTTGTATTTGATAATTTGCCGCCCCTCAAAATCGTTTTCTGAATAGTTTGCTTTTGGATGGGAGGAAATAACAACAGGTGTATGATATTTTTCTTCTAACATTCTGAAATAGCGATTAAGACTTTCGATGTATTCGTTTCTATCCATCTGATTGACAGACGATGCAAACATCGGATGTCCGACTAACGCTGCATCAATAAACAAAATGTACTTTCCATCAATAATTGAGTCTTGATTTTTTGCCATCAGAAATTCATCATATTTGATTTGATGAATCTTGACAAACTTTCTGCTTTCTTCAGGATAAAAATTATAGGATGACAGCAGGTAGTCATACTTGACATGAGGATATTTGATACCGTTGATAACAGATCTGAAAAACCGATATTTTTTCAGAAAAAACTTGAGCTTATTGCCTCTGTTTTCTTCTTTCAGGTTTTCCGCAGAAGCTGTATCACCCAACCATGCAGCCAGACCTTCTTTATTGATGTTGATGATAGGAATACCGCATGATTTGATAATCGAATAAATCTTTTTGAGAGCAGGAATCGTAATATTGGTGACAATGCTTACTTTGTCCTTTTCGATCA
Organism: uncultured Ruminococcus sp.; assembly: GCA_902773065.1. GTDB lineage: Bacteria > Bacillota > Clostridia > Oscillospirales > Acutalibacteraceae > UBA1213. Next base: position 3,999 of record CACYDD010000115.1, read on the forward strand.
ACTGTTTGAGCTTTTGATCCAGTTCCTCACAACTGTTAATTTTGACAGCTTCCTGAACCTGATCGCTTACTTTTTCCTTACGATTATATATCCTGCTGAGATCCCATAACTGCACAGTACATATTTCTCTGACTGCGTCAACATACATATCAATCTTTTGCTGCTCTATAAACGGATTGCTCGTCATAAAAACAACCTGCATAATACCACCCTATTTTTGCAATTTCTTTAAATACCTCATTAGCATTTCATCCTTCTGCAGATACAGATAGACAAATACTCCGATGCCATACAATACAATTCCCAGAACAATCTCCAGACATAGATTCAGAATTGTGACAGGCAGAAGCATAGAAATTTCCATCACAACCAGTGCCATAATTGTTGCGGGAATATAGAAGAAAATGAACGATTTAATATATTTAAGCGACCACATATCTTTTCTCACGGCAAACATCTGGTATACCATTACAGCAAACTCTGAAACCAGAGTGGCAATTGAAACTCCCATAGATTTCCAATACGATACCAGAATCATGTTTAATGAAAAGTTGATCACAGCACCTATAAGCATAGAGATAAGGTAAATATTATCCTTTTTCATAGGCATCAGATATTGTGTACGGACAATATTTGCGTATGCGGTAAATGGAATAGATATTGACAGTATTCTTATCAGCATTCCACAATTTTCAAACTCATCGCCCCAAAAAAGTACCGAAAAATTATCTGCTACAGCAAATAAGCCAAAACTCATGCCAATCGCAAGACACAGAATATACTTAAACGAGGCTGATGTGTAATAGTCACTTTTTTTGGATAATCCCAATGCATTCAAATTAGAGATCTTTGGCAGCATGACAGTTCCAAAAGCCAGAATAACAGTGGAAGGAATGTTTATCGCCTTTTCTGCATTTTCATAAAATCCCACTTCTGTTTTTGTACTGAGAATACCTAGCATAATTTTATCCATATACTTGAATATGCTCACCGCAAGTATCGGTACAAAAAGAACCAGCAAAGGTTTAAGATGAGCCAAAATTTCGTCTTTATGTGGTTTGACGAACTTTACATATTTGGGCAGAATTGTCCAGACAACTGACTGGCTGATTGCCATTCCCAAAGACATAATCAATGTATATATCCATAAGTCATTTTTATTTCGGACAAAAATGAAGATACATACAACTGTCAGAATTTTGATGATCGAATTCCTTGTTACGGTTACTTTGAATTTTTCCATTCCAAAGAAAAACCAGTTGATGTCAAATAAAGCAGCAATGACATTCAGACTTTGAATCAAAACGATCGTTGTATTTTCATTATTGATAAAAATGGCATAAATAAAATAAAGCAGGATAATAACCAATGATAATGTTACATGGAGCGTCAGCAAACTGCTGAATGCCCTGTTAAGTTTCTCTTTATCATTTCTGACAGCGGCAATTGTTCTGGCTCCATGATATTTGATTCCCAACATGCACACAAGCTGAAAATAGTAAGCAATGGAATAAGAGTAGGAATAAACTCCCAACAATTCTGCTCCTAATACTCTTGAAATGTAAGGAGAGGTAATCAGAGGCAAAAGTATAATTAAAACTTCATACACCATCTGATATAAAAAATTTTTTTTTACGCTTGCCATACAATATCTCCCTCTATTTAGCTCTTGAAAACAATCTGACAATGAGAATCAGAACTATTATCCATGCCAGATATACCATAAGTGAAGCTGTCGTATTTCTTACAAGAGAAAGATTTACGATAAGCAGCATATTAAAAAACAGTTCCACAAAAATATTTTCGTGTTTTTTACCTGTTAAAACCATAAAATAAGCTAAGAATACAGCAAAAAGTACAACTCCCACTATAGCAAAATTATAATACGCCTCTCCGACATTGGTAAATGCAAAATAATCGGCCGGCATGATCGTTTTAATAGCTGCCGGCGAATTAGTATCAGGCTGTGGTATAAAGGGAAGGTACTTACACCAGAACACTTGCATAGAGTATAAAAGCGTAGAACCATGCATTAACATACCACCTGTTCCAAGATACCTGAGCATATAGGTAATAGTTGCTATCTGAAATCCCATCTCTCCAAGTGTTTCTGCCATTGCGGTCACCGGTGAAACATTCATGAAATAATCTATGACACCACCGGAAATATTACCCATTCCACGGACTGCTCTTATAGCACTGATTGCTAAAAGTGAAACCAATACCCCTATTATTAATGTTTTTCTTTTTATTGTTCCGTTTCTTTTGACATATACCGCAATGGATGCAAAAACAGGATAATATACTTCACCCCTGTTGCCTATCAAAAAATGAAAAACTGCACACACAGAGAAAACCCCAAGCACGATCAGCATTTGTTTTCTGTCAGCAGTTGATATTGCCATTACAAAGGCAAGACCCATTATTTTTGTGAAGTGAACAAATATGGAATCATTATTAGTCAGAACAGATCTTGCTTCATAAGTCATGCTGAAAATATCACTATGCGTAAGAGCATAATATATAAAATATAGTGTACATATCGTAAGGATAGCTATACTTATGTATGTTATACTTTTATACTTTTCGGAAGATGTACAATCCAGATCTTTAATACCGTTGCCGATTACCTTTGTATGAAGATTCTGAGTATTGACGTGCGAAAAAATAACAGCAAATACAGAGTACAAACCGACAAAAACAGAGGCTATCACAACTGCTTTTGACAATTCCGAATATTTCAAAAAGCTCATTGTATATTGACTTCGTATATTTTCTATTTCAGGGAACATCGGATAGAGAGCCACAAACCCAAACAATGTAAAAATAGTGTATACATATACAACATACGATGCACTCAATGTAATCAGACAATCATCGCTGGTCAACATATCAAACGAAAAGACAATAAGCAGGATCATTGGCCAGTAATACTCAACATTGGCTGACTGATTATAAATATACACAAACAAAAAATAGACAACAAGCATGGTCACAGCTATCATGTCAATGATTGTTCGTATTTTTAGCCGAGTGAATCTTATCGTTAACGGGTTCAAATATCATCACCTCTTGCAAACTCTTCTTTTACTCTCTCTATGTAAGCGAGCCATCTGTCTGCAATTTTAGACAATCGGGTCTGATCAAATAACTTGACACATTCTTTTTGTATCTCCTGATAATTTTTTTCATCACTTAACGCTTTGATGATCGTCTGTACCAGTTCTTCTTCATTGCCCACCGAAAACAAATAACCGTTTTTTGCTTCTTCTATCATCATTTGCGCTGTTCCAGAGGGAAAATCTGAAGAAATAGAAACCAAACCATTTGACATTGCTTCCGCCAATACATTTGGATATCCTTCAAAATCTGACGGCAGTACAAACAGTGCTGCATCCCTGTGATTTTTTATTGCATTTTTTTCTACACCAGGCAGGCTTACTCTGCTTTCCAAGTCCAATTCACTGACAAGCTTTTCCAGCTCATTTCTAAGCGGACCCTCTCCATAAATTGTCAGCGTATAATCAGAATACTCCTCCGGCAATTTTGAAAATGCTCTGATAAGCATGGCCTGATTTTTCTGAGGTATCATTCTGCCGACGGTAATAATATTCTTTTTCCTTTCCACAACCGGTGCAGTTTCAACCTGATCGTCCCCTATCGGATTATAGATCACAACAATATTATCCAATCCATAGTTTTCTTCACAAATTTGCTTAACAACATCTGACTGACAAACAAACCCATCCGCACGGGAATAAACATATTTCATGATTTTCCGCTTCTTTTTACCATACCTGAGCGGATCATTTCTTTCCGAAAGGATAATTGGTATACCGAGTTCCCGACAACATTTCCATCCTATCAGATTGGTCATAAACATAAAAGAAATCACCACATCAGGGCGTATTTCCTTCATGAATTGCTTCATCCTTTTTTTTCTTTTCAGCTCTATAAATGGTATTTTCAGATACTTCTCCAACTTACCCATTTTTTTTGTTCCGGCATTCAGTCTTAGCACTTTAACCTTCTCGTCCAACGGATAAAAATTTGATTCACTGTCAAAGGTCATGAAATATGTGTCAATATTTCTTCGGCTGAATTCAGAGCACAAAGATGTCATAACCCTTTCTGCCCCGCCAGCAACATTATCGGGAATCAAAAACATAACCTTATGTACTTTTCTATCTTCTAACTTGTTTCCCATATTATCTCCTGTTATATAATTCTGTACATTTTTTCAGCTTAGAATAAAATGCCCTTCTTCTAATGTTTAATTTGGAGTTTTCATATTCCTTGGACTTTTCAAACAACTGCTCTTTCAATGCTGATATTTCGGACCAATTTTCAAGAAGAGGCACTATTTTATCTGTAAAAGCCTCTGCACTAAGTTCCTTTACCAGCAGTTTTTCCGGCAGCAGCTCACAAATACCATCAATATCCGAGCCAAAACAGAGCATCCCACTTGCCATTGCTTCAATCAGTGATCTTGGCAGTCCTTCACCGGTGGAAGGAAACACAAAAATATGTCCTCTCAACAGTTCCTTCTGAACTAATGCAAACCCCGACTTCCATCCCGTAAATTCGATCTCATCCCTGATATCAAGTTTGGCTGCAAGTTCCTCAAACTCCTGTCTTTTATCTCCATCGCCGATCAGGATTCCCTTAACGGAGAAGCCCTTGCTTTTCAGATTTGCCAATGTTTCTATAAAAACATTCTGTCCCTTGCGATAATCCATCATTTCTCCTGAATGAATAAAAACGATCGGATCGGGCAAATCATCACTCCACTGTTTATTTACAAAGCTTTCCGCAGAAAGATTGATGGTAGAATAATAGCTTTCAAAATATCTGTTGCTTTCTCCTTTTATCCTTGCTGTTGAAGGATACAGTTCCTGTAAAACATGCTCCGTAACATAGGCAACACCGTTAGCTTTCAAGCACATTTTCTTGGTCTGATTTGTTATCTTTTTTTGTATCAACGGCTGATAAAAGCTCTTCATTGACTGTGATGAAAAATGTGTCATAGGATTATTCATCAGTTCGACCGCAAACGGTTTTTTGCTGCGTTTAACGATATTGTAGGATACCATTGAAATTGGACTTGGTGCTCTAAAGATAACACAATCCGTTTGCGCCAACGCTGTTTTTAATGCACGCTGTATAGCGGCATAATTTTTTACTATACCGCCTGTACCTCTGAAATCCGGCATTCCGACAAATGAAACCCTGTCTCTGTCTGAACGCAGCGCCTTTTTTCCCACAGACTCACATTCCCTCATTCTGGCACATACAACGATTTCATCAAACACACTTAAATATCTGTCCCAGAATTTAACATCTGACTGTTTATCTACCCATATTTCACCATTTGGAAGCTTCATAAAATGTTGTTCCTGTATTACCAACAGCTTCATATAACCGCACTTCCCGTTTTATTATTTTACTTCCATCTGAATCCCCATTTTTTGAAATATTGCTTCATAGAATTCAGATGTATCTTGAACAGTTTACGATTCTTATGAGAACCCTTTTCCCATTTGTGTTTTACTGTCGTACCAGGAAAATACATTACTTTTGATACTTCATTGACTCTTTTACAAAGATCAGCATCCTCCATGTACATAAAGTACCGTTCATCAAACCCCTTCAGTTCCTGCAGAAGCTCTGTCTTAATAACGAGAAAACTTCCCTGTGCAAACGGAACCTGAAACGGCTGAGTATAATCTGCATCATACATAATATGATACCGGTATCTTTTCTTAAAGATCTTCTTGAAAAAAAATCTGACAAGCATATCAAAAAATGTAATTTCCCGCCGATAGACATACAAGAATTCGCCATTTTCATCTACCAGACGAGGAGCACAGACTCCTATGGATCTATCTTTTTTCATATATTCAAGTATCATCTTAAAGGAATCTTCATGAAGAATAATGTCCGGATTAACAATTGCATGATAATCAGAATTGATTTCATTAAGGATATAGTTATGTCCTCCTCCAAAGCCTAAATTCTGATTGGTTTTTACATACTTAACATCACTGTATTTTTTAACAAGCACCTGATAATCCGCTTCATTATCGGCATTATCAATAATATACACCAGTTTTTTCATTGACGGATCAGTATACCGCTCAATTGAATCCACTGCGGTAATAATATCAGAAACATTGTGATATGAAACAATGCCGACCGTTAAATCTAATTTATCATTCATAAGCTTTGATCTCTTTTAATCTCTTCTGAACAGATCTCTTGTATATACCTTTTCTTTTACATCGTCAAGACAGCTGTCATATCTGTTTGCAATGATTGCCTGTGACTGCGACTTGAATTTTTCCAGATCGTTGATTACCTTACTGCCAAAGAATGTGCTTCCATCTTCAAGTGTAGGTTCATATACAATAACCGTAGCTCCTTTGGCTTTGATGCGTTTCATTACGCCCTGAATAGAACTCTGACGGAAGTTATCGCTGTTACTTTTCATTGTAAGGCGATAGACACCAATAATCACTTCATGCTCCTTTGCTTTATCAAAGCTTTCACTTGCCTGATATGCTCCTGCTATTTCAAGCACTCTGTCGGCAATATAATCCTTTCGGGTACGGTTGCTCTCGACAATGGCTTCGATCAGGTTTTCCGGAACTTCCGCATAATTCGCCAAAAGTTGTTTGGTATCCTTTGGCAGGCAATAGCCGCCATAACCAAAAGACGGATTATTGTAATGTGTACCAATTCTGGGATCAAGACATACACCATTGATAATCTGCTGTGTATCAAGACCTTTCATTTCGGCATAAGTATCCAATTCATTAAAATAGCTGACACGCAGTGCAAGATAAGTATTAGCAAAAAGTTTGACAGCTTCTGCTTCCGTAAATCCCATAAAAAGGGTGGGTATATTTTCTTTGACCGCCCCTTCCTGCAGCAGTTCTGCAAAGGTATGGGCAGCTTTTACTAATCTTTCATCTTCCATATCTGTGCCGACAATAATACGGCTGGGATAGAGATTATCATAGAGAGCTTTGGATTCTCTGAGAAACTCCGGACTGAAAATAATGTTTTTGCTGCCCGTTTTTTCTCTTATGGAATTTGTATATCCAACAGGAATAGTAGATTTGATGACCATAATAGCATCCGGATTATACCGCATTACAAGATCAATAACCGCTTCAACTGCACTTGTATCAAAGTGCTGCGTTTTACTGTCATAGTTGGTTGGAGCAGCTATCACAATAAGGTCAGCATTTTTATATGCAAGTTCAGCGTCGAGTGTTGCTGTGAGATCAAGTTCCTTTTCGGCAAGGTACTTTTCAATATAATCGTCCTGAATTGGAGATTTTCTTTGATTGATAAGTTCTACTTTCTCGGAGATAATATCCACCGCATATACCTTATGATGCTGTGATAACAATGTTGCAATCGACAAACCGACATAACCTGTTCCGGCCACGGCTATGGTGTATTTCTTATCCATTCCTCAACCATCCTTACATATAAAATTCTTTATACCATTCTGCAAACTTTCTCAAACCCTCACGAAGCGAAGTGCATGGTTTGAAACCGTAATCTCTTTCAAGAGCATCCGTATCAGCATAAGTAATCGGCACATCGCCGGGCTGCATCGGAACAAGCTCTTTATGTGCCTCAAAATCATAATCCTGCGGAAGCACACCCGCACGAACCAGTTCTTCAGACAAAATCTGCACGAAATCAAGAAGATTCTCCGGCTGATTATTACCAATGTTATAAACAGCATAAGGCGGAATAGGAAGTCCGTCTTCCCCGTTCTTCTTATCAGGTGCGCCCTGCATCACTCTGACGACACCCTCAACGATATCATCAACGAAGGTGAAATCACGCTTGCAGTTGCCGTAGTTGAAAATTTTGATTGTTTCGCCGCTAACAAGTTTATTCGTAAAACCGAAATAAGCCATATCAGGACGACCGGCAGGACCATAAACCGTAAAGAAACGCAATCCTGTTGACGGGATATTGTAAAGTTTAGAATAGGCATGAGCCATCAGTTCATTTGATTTTTTCGTTGCCGCATACAACGAAACGGGATTATCAACCTTATCATCAGTAGAATAAGGAACCTTCTTGTTAGAACCATAAACCGATGAACTGGACGCATACACCAAATGCTCAACAGGGTAATTGCGACAAGCCTCCAAAATATTAAAGAAACCAATCAAATTAGACTCTATGTAAGCACCGGGATTCGTAATAGAATAACGTACTCCTGCCTGTGCTGCTAAATTGACAACAACAGAAGGCTTGTATTTGTCAAAAACAGAATCGATCAGTTCTTTATCTGCGATATTTCCTTTGATAAAGGTAAAGTTTTGGTTCTTGTTGAGTTGGTTCAGACGATACTCTTTTAGTCTGACATCGTAGTAGTCGTTCACACTGTCAATACCAATAATGGATGCAGTCGGCACATCAACAAGCAATCTTTTTACCAGATTTGAACCGATAAACCCTGCCACTCCTGTAACAAAAATTGTCTTTTTATCTAAATCAATATGTTCCATGAAATCACTTCCTAATACTAATCAGAACTTGAATGTATCTTTAATGCCTGACCATTTCTGATCTTTGTCGCTCAAATTCAGCGGGGTACCATCTACCAGAGTATATCCGGCAGCACTTGCTGTGCCGCCATACTCACCAGTTACACCAAGTGAAGACCAGTCAATACCAATTTCGGGGTCATTCCATGCAAGGCCGCCCTCGTCGTTGGCATGATAGAAATCATCGCATTTGTAACAAAATTCTGCAACATCACTCAGAACAAGAAAGCCGTGAGCAAATCCACGAGGAATCAAGAACTGCTTCTTGTTTTCTTCAGTCAGCTCTACGCCAAACCATTTTCCGTAAGTTTTGCTGCCGCTTCTCAGGTCGACGGCTACATCAAAGACGGAACCCTTTATTGCTCTGACAAGCTTTGTCTGTGGGAACTGCTTCTGAAAGTGCAGACCTCTCAACACGCCTTTTGTTGACATGGACTGATTGTCCTGAACAAATGTGATGTTGATGCCGGCTTCCTTCATGTCGTTTTCGTTATAGGTTTCCATAAAGTAACCTCTGCTGTCGCCGTGAACAGCAGGAGTGATAACACAAAGTCCTTCTATGCCGCCAACATTTTTTTCAACTGTGATCTGTCCCATCAGTATTCGATCTCCTTTAAATATCTTGAAAGCGCATCCTGCCATGTGGGAAGGAGCGCAAAACCGTTTTCTGTAAGCTTTGATTTATCCAAACGGCTGTTGTGCGGACGTTTTGCCTTTGACAAGCCGTATTCTTCGGTTGTGACAGGCACAACATTGGTGGTATAGCCTGCCTGATTAAATATCTCTTTGGTAAAGTCGTACCAGCTTATGTATCCACCCTCGTTGGTAGCGTGATAGTAACCGTACTTTTCGCTTTCGCACATATCAACAAGGAGCTTTGAAAGGTCATCAGTATAAGTTGGTGTGCCGATCTGGTCATTAACAACACGGACAGTATCATATTTCTTGCCGACTCTCAGCATTGTCTTGATGAAGTTGTTTCCGTTCTTGCCGAATACCCATGCGATACGCACAATAAAGTATTTTTCAAGCAACTCACTGACTGCCAACTCACCTTTCAGCTTGCTGTCACCGTAAACACAAAGTGGCGCATAATCCTTGCAGTCAGGCTGCCACGGCTCTGTGCCTTCGCCATCAAATACATAATCAGTGCTGATATATATCATCTTGCAGTCAAGCTCTTTGCAGGTCTGTGCAATATTTCTTGTGCCCTCGGAATTGATAGCGTATACCTTAGCTCTGTTTTCGTCATCTTCGGCAGCATCGACGGCCGTCCAAGCCGCACAGTGTACCACTGCATCGGGTTTTACTTTAGTCAGAACCTTATTAACTGCGTTCTTATCGGTAATATCAAGGATAACATCCCCGCCTGAAATATCGCTGCCGACTGCTTCATGTCCTCTTGCAGTCAGTTCATTTACAACATCATGTCCTAACTGTCCGCACACGCCCGTTACAAAAACCTTCATCAACTCCACACTCCACTCTCAACACTCCACACTCATTCAGCGTTTAGCGTACATTTTCTCATAGTAGTTCTGATACTCGCCGGAAATGATCTCTTGCCACCAATCACGGTTTTCCAGATACCACTTAATGGTTTTTTTAATACCGTCAGCAAACTTTGTTTCCGGCAGCCAGCCAAGCTCATTATGTATCTTTGTAGGGTCGATAGCATATCTCATATCGTGCCCCTTACGATCCGTTACATATGTGATAAGGCTTTCAGGCTTGCCAAGCTCCTTACAAATCAGCTTAACAATGTCGATATTCTTCATTTCATTATGTCCGCCGACATTATAAATCTCACCGACTCTGCCCTTGTGGATAATAAGGTCAATAGCTCTGCAGTG
>CACYDD010000116.1 GCA_902773065.1 uncultured Ruminococcus sp.
TGAAGCAGAAGCAATCTATATTATCAGAGAAGTAGCGGCTGAATGCGAAAGACCTGTTATGCTTTATTCTATCGGAAAGGACAGCTCGGTCATGCTGCATCTTGCGATGAAGGCATTTTATCCCGAAAAACCGCCTTTTCCGTTTCTGCATATTGATACAACATGGAAATTCAAAGATATGATCAAATTCCGTGACGATACCGCGAAAAAGCTCGGAATTGAAATGCTTGTCTATCAGAACGAGGAAGGGATCAAAAACAATATCAATCCCTTTGACCACGGTTCGGCTTATACTGATATCATGAAAACACAGGCACTGAAACAGGCACTTTCCAAATACGGATTTACCGCAGCTTTTGGCGGCGGTCGCCGTGATGAGGAAAAATCCCGTGCCAAGGAGAGAATTTTCTCTTTCCGTAATCAGGAGCAGGCATGGGATCCGAAAAACCAGCGTCCTGAAATGTGGAAGCTGTACAATACAAGGATCAATAAGGGCGAAAGTATCCGTGTGTTCCCGATCTCCAACTGGACAGAAAAGGATATCTGGCAGTATATCAAAAGAGAAAAGATCGATATCGTTCCTCTTTATTTTGCCGCAGAACGTCCTGTTGTTTATCGTGACAATAATATCATCATGGTAGATGATGACAGACTGCCGCTCAAGGAGGGAGAAACACCCGAATATAAGTCGGTACGTTTCAGAACACTCGGCTGTTATCCGCTGACAGGCGGTATAGAATCCACTGCTGCAACACTGGATGAAATCATTGAGGAAACACTCAGCTCCGTTTCAAGCGAGCGTACCTCAAGAGTCATTGACAATGAAGCAGCAGGCAGCATGGAGAGAAGAAAAAGGGAGGGATATTTCTGATGAAGGGTTTGCTTAAATTTATCACCTGCGGAAGTGTTGACGACGGCAAATCAACGCTGATCGGACATATTCTTTATGATTCAAAGCTGTTGTATGCCGATCAGGAAAAAGCATTGGAGCTGGACAGTAAAGTTGGCAGCCGCAGCGGTGAGATCGACTATTCCCTTTTGCTTGACGGTCTGATGGCAGAGCGTGAGCAGGGCATTACGATTGATGTTGCCTACCGTTATTTCACAACAGACAACAGAAGCTTTATCGTAGCTGACACACCAGGACACGAGGAATATACAAGAAATATGGCAGTGGGTGCTTCTTTTGCAGATCTTGCCGTGATTCTTGTGGATGCTTCACAAGGTGTGCTTGTGCAGACAAGACGTCATGCACGTATTTGTAAGCTGATGGGTATCCGCTATTTTGTATTTGCCGTGAATAAAATGGATCTGATCGATTATAGTGAAGATCGTTTTATTGAAATTGAAAAGCAGATCGCAGAATTGAAAAATGATCTTGCACTTGATAATGTTAAAATTATACCGCTGTCAGCTACAGAGGGCGACAATGTCACAAAGCATTCGGACAGAATCACATGGTATGAGGGTGAACCACTACTGGAATATCTCGAAAATGTCCATATTGATTCCGAAGAGGATCAGGGCTTTTATATGCCTGTGCAGAGAGTATGCCGTCCTGACCATACTTTCAGAGGATTTCAGGGACAGATCGAATCAGGCAAAATCAGTGTAGGGGATGAGATCGTTACTTTGCCGAGTTCTGAAAAAGCAAAAGTAAAATCCATTCTTGTTACTGATAAGGAAGTTGACACTGCTTTCAGCGGTCAGCCTGTTACGGTTACGCTTGACAAAGAAGTGGATGTTTCAAGAGGCTGTGTGCTTGTAAAGGATACAGATATTTCCGTTTACAAAAAGCTCACGGTTTCGCTGCTGTGGATGGATGACGAATCCTTGTCCGTCGGAAAGGACTATATCGTAAAGCTTGGAACAAAAACCATTCCGGGCATTATCACAAAAATCCAGTATGCGGTAGATGTCAATACAGGTGAGCATATTGAAGCACATACACTAAGTAAAAACGAAATCGCATTATGCGAATTACAGCTCAACGAAGCCATTGCCGCCGATCTGTTTACATCACATAAGACACTTGGTGAACTGATTCTGATTGATCGTGTAACAAATATGACATCTGCCTGCGGTGTTGTGGAAAATGTCAGCGAAAGAGGAGGTTCTTTCTCCAACAGAGCGTCCTTCAAGCTTGGTAATATCGAAGCAAGAGGAGATATTTTCGAAGAATTTTATTATGATGCGGAAAGCCAGAATGTTCTGAAATATCAGCCCGTCAGCAGTACCTATACTGTCGGTGACGTGATTCCCACAAAGGGCGAAAGCTATCATTATCCGGACAGCTTTGATATTATCGTACTGAGAGATAATACAGCAGTGAAAATTCGTGATAAAAAGGTTGCGGAAATCATTTCTGCGTTTGACTATCAGCTAAGTTCCGCTCCGCTTATCAACGGCAGGGGTTTTGAAATTCGTGTTTCCTCACAGGAAGAACTCAGTGCTTTTCTTGATGATTACAGAAATTCGGGTGAAGCAGAACGAAAGAAGCTGTTCAAAAAATATTTCAGATTTGATAAATACCGCAAGGTAGCAATCAGTTAAATATCAATTAATTACCGCTTCTCAGAAACATTGATTTCAACTGGGAGGCGGTATTTTTTGCTAAAGAATTGAAAAAATATTTTTTTATGCTATAATAAAATAAAATATTATCGTGCAGGTGATTATTTTGACATTGCAGCAGATTCATTATGCAATAACGGTTTCCGAAGTGGGGTCGATGAATAAAGCAGCGGAAAAGCTGTTTATTACACAGCCATCTCTGACAAGCTCCATTAAATCTCTGGAAAACGAAATAGGGATCAGTATCTTTCTGAGAACGGGCAGAGGTGTGTCCGTTACTTCTGAAGGAAGCGATTTTCTTCAGTATGCAAGACAGGTTTATCAGCAGTATGATATTCTTGAACAACGCTACAGCAATAAAGCAAGTATCAAACGTAAATTCGGTGTATCGACCCAGCATTATTCCTTTGCAGTCGAGGCTTTTGTCGAAACGGTGAAGCAATTCGGTACATTACAGTTTGAATTTGCGTTGAGAGAAACCAAGACCAATGAAGTGATCAGTGATGTTGGTACACTTAAAAGCGAGATAGGAATTTTATTTTTAAGTGATTACAATAACAAAGTCATTAAAAAAATGCTGAAAGATAATAACCTTGAATTTCATAAGCTGATCGACTGCCGTGCGTATGTGTATCTTTATAAGGATCATCCGCTGGCAGGGCAGGAATCTATCGGTCTTGATCAGCTGGAGGATTATCCCTGTCTTTCCTTTGAGCAGGGAGACCAGGGTTCAATTTATCTTGCCGAGGAAATTCTGAGTGATGTGGAATATCTGCGTACAATCAAAACAAACGACAGAGCTACCATGCTGAATCTGATGAAAGGGCTTAACGGTTATACGCTATGTTCGGGCATTATCAGCGAAAAGCTGAACAGTTCCGATTATATTACCGTTCCGTTCAAAGAGGATGACAGCAACCGGAATACAACTATGACGATCGGTTATATTCTGAAAGACGGTTCTATTCCGAGCAGAATTGCCGAGGTATATATTGAACAGCTAAAGGCATATCTTGAACAATAAAATACAGAACTTTCAGGCGGAATTTCGATTTGAGAAATCCGCCTGTTTTTTACGCTATAACTTTTGGGATAATAATTCTTCCCGTACCGCCGTTATATTTTGTTGTTGTGTCTATGATGTTTTGTGCGGTATCAATCAGCAGACCGTCAGAGGTAGCCTGATTGCCCTGAACGATGTAGAAAATATCGGTGGTATTTTCATCCACTTTTGTTTTTTCCACCTGACGAATCTCCAGTCTGCACAAAATATCGTTAGCATCATCACAATAAGAATATTCATTTGGATTGGATGTTGTCGGTTCAGCCGCTCCGATCGGCTGAAAACGCTCTGTTCCGTCTGTAAAGCGAAGTGTCACATTTCCGTCTGTCTTGTTGATATTATGCGCTCCGAGTGCCAGCTTGCTTTCAAGGGAAATGATATTGTAAATATCGACTGCCTGATTGATATAAAACAAATCGCCGTTCTTTTTCAGAAGCTTGATCAGATTTTCGCTTGCAGGAATATTTTTCCGTCTTTTGATTCCTGCATTATCATGAAGAATGTTGAACCCTTCAAGAATGGGGTCGGAATGAACATCAAGCTCTTTATATTGGTTAAGCAGTTTTTTGATTTTTTCGTCACGGGTATTTTTCCATTCATTGCTGTTAATATGATTGTTAATTCCCTCAACAACGGCAAATACTATTTTTACGCCTGTATCAAGGACTTTTTGCTGTACAAAAAATTCCATCTGAATTCCTCCGTATTAATTCTGAATTTATCTCATCTATAGTATAAACCCAAGAGACATTGATGTAAAATAGCTGTTTCTTTTAACTTTTAATAGATTTTCTTTATATTTATCTTGAAAAAAATTGAAATTTAATCTGTATTATTTACCAACAAATTATCGTAATATAAAACAAAAAACAGATAATAATATTAACACAGCCCTATAAAACGACAATGCTGTAAGGGACAGCATAAAGCTGTGATGACAATCATTCCTTTTTGGATATATTGTTTACGGAAAATGAATAACGAACAAGTAGGATGGTCTCGTTGATCTGGGACGCATGAACTTTGTGTTATGATTTTTCGTTTCATTAACAGTCAATGCGTTCCGGGTCTTGTTCGTTATGAGCTGTCAACAATTTGAAAAGGAGACAACGATTATGTCCAGTAATTCTAACTCTATCAATGTACCTGAAGCAAGACAGGCTATGGAGCAGTTCAAGATGGAATGTGCCAACGAAGTAGGCGTTAACCTCAAGCAGGGTTATAACGGCGACCTCACTTCACGTCAGGCAGGTTCAGTAGGTGGCCAGATGGTAAAGAAAATGATCGAGGCTTACGAAAGAAGTATGTAATCATCGCCTGATTTACAATCTGTAATATTCACTTCTGTGCGTTTTAATGTCAATTCTTAATTTCTAGGAATTACCTCATATAAAACCGCATAACGAAAACCTCCCGGGCTTTAAGAGGCCTTGGGAGGTTTTTGCTGTAAAATGAAATTGTCTTATTCTGTTCTGAGTGCAACAACCGGATCTTTGTTGGAAGCAGTAAGCGCAGGAACAAATCCGCCGATCATGGTGATAAAGGTGCTTATGACAATCAGAATAACGGCAGGTATCACAGGAACAGAAACGATAAGATTTCCGTCTGTTACCAGCTGCAGCTGCTCTATGATAATATTCGCAGGAATACACAATAATGCTGCAAATGTAATACCAATAATGCCAGAAAGCAGACCGATAATAAATGTTTCGGCATTGAATACCTGAGAGATATTTCTCTTGGTTGCACCTAATGCTCTGAGGATACCGATTTCCTTGGTGCGTTCGAGTACCGAAATATGGGTAATGATTCCGATCATAATGCAGGAAACGATAAGAGATACCGCAACAAATGCGATGAGTACATAGGAAATCGTATTGATCATGCTCATCATTTCATCGGTGAATTCTTTGATATAATCATAATAAGTAATGTTATCCTTTTCTTCGGAAGAAGAATTGTATTCGTCCATCAGTTCCATGATGCCCTGCTTGCCCTCAAAAGTATCGGTATAGATGGTAATGGAACACGGTTCATCATAGCTGACATAACCGATCTCATACAAGGTTTCTTCATGATTTTCGGGTATGTAATTGAAATATTCGTACAATTCAATCAGCTCTTTATCAGAAACGGTGTTAAGCCACTGATCAAATACGGCAGCAGTAGGGGCAGAGGTGTTTGTTTTTTCCGCTCCGACAGCTGCTGTTGAACCGCCGCTGCTGAGATAGGAAGCATAGAGCTGTATTTTCTTGTTATCATCAAGGAGTCTAAGAATTTTTTTGTATTGTTCTGCTTTGACAGCATCATCCGGTTCAACGAAATGCAGACCGGTAAGGACGTTGAGCGTTTTATCAGTTAGCTGTGCTTTGATGATATCTGCCTTTGCTGTTTCATCAATAATTTTGTTGGTCAGCTTATAGGTATAGCCTACAATGCTGTCATTTGAGTCCGTTCCCAGAATACTGCTTGACACAGATGATTCTTCATTTGGCTGAAGAATACCCGTTACTTTCAGATCGATTCCGTACTTGTCTAAAAGTGTTTTGATCTGTTCGGAAGTGTCATCGATATAGGTGTATGTACCGATAGCTGTTTTTTCATAGCGATAGGCGGAAGGAAGGATCGTAAATGTTTTACTGCATATATCCTCATAGCTGACTGCACCTAATTTTGCACTGTCGGCAAGGGAAGGTTCTTTGGTCATTCTGAGAAAATCATCTACGCTGATAAATCCTAACCGGCAGAGTACATTGATATCGATCGTACCGTTGGAATCTGTTATGATCACACATTCGTTTTCTTTTTCTGGCCAATTTCCGTAAATCATATTATAGCTGTCTTTTGTCTTTTTACTGATGGTAGTATTATCTCTGCCTTTGGGCAGTTCTGTAAAGCCGCTTGCATATACATCATAACTGCCTGAGAAAGTACCGTCAATATTCAGATAGCTGGAAGTGTTGACGATATTCCCATTCAGATCTTTGGTGTAAGCCTGAAATTTCGTGTCGTAATCTGAAATGATCGCTCCCGTGCCGATATACTGGTCTGCCCCGTTTTCCGGGTCTTCCAGAAAGCTTTTGAATGCACCAAGATTATTTTTCTTTGTGGTAGGTTCGTAATACATATCATCGGCAGTTTCGCTGACAGAGGCGGTTATTTTTCCCTGAACATTTGCCGTTTTACTGTCAGTTTCTGAATCATCATCAGAGTATAGAACCATATCGTCATCCCAGATATAGGTTTCCGCTGTGATCGTGATCGGATAGCTTTCGATCGCATCTCTTTGCAGTTTGGTGATATAGGAATTCACACCGTTTGAAAGTGCAAGGATGACAGCGATCCCGATAATGCCGATGGAGCTTGCACAGGAAGTAATGACGGTTCTTCCAAGCTTCGTTCTCAGATTATTAAAGCTCAGGGAAAGGGAAGTAAGGAACGACATTTTCGATTTGCTGAATTTTGTTGTCTTTTTCTCTTCCGGAGATTCCGCTTTTTCTTCGATGATATACGGATTGGTGTCATCAACAATTCTGCCGTCAAGCAGTTTCACTATCCTGCTGGAGTATTTCTCCGCCAAATCAGGGTTATGTGTTACCATGACCACAAGACGTTTTTCTGCGATCTTTTTCAGGATCTCCATGACCTGAATACCGGTTTCCGTATCAAGTGCGCCTGTCGGCTCATCCGCAAGAAGAATTTTCGGGTCATTGACCAATGCCCGTGCAATGGCGACCCTCTGCATCTGACCGCCCGAAAGCTGATTCGGTTTTTTATGCAGATGTTCTTCTAGACCGACTTCTTTCAGTGCTTCTTCGGCACGCCTGCGCCGCTCTTTGCCGCTGACACCGCCAATGGTTAGAGCGAGTTCCACATTGGCGAGAACAGTCTGGTGGGGGATCAAGTTGTAGCTCTGGAACACAAATCCGATCACATGGTTTCTATAAGCATCCCAGTCTTTTGCTTTGTATTTTTTGGTTGAAATACCGTCGATGATCAGGTCGCCGTAATCATATCTGTCGAGTCCGCCGATAATATTGAGCAAAGTTGTTTTACCCGAACCGCTCGGACCGAGAATGGATATGAATTCGTTATCCCTGAGATTGAGGCTTACATCATTCA
>CACYDD010000117.1 GCA_902773065.1 uncultured Ruminococcus sp.
CAAATAATCTCATACATACAGATAATCGTTCAGAACAGGCTGTAAACCTTCGGCGGCAATATCACTGTACATTTTTTCAAAGCTTCTGCCGTCATTGATCTCAAATTGCTCATCGCCCTCAGCCGTATCCGACTCCTTTCCGCTGTATTTGCTTTCATGGTCGCCGATACCTGTGGAAACGCCTGCCGAAACCTTTGTTGCGGCTATTTTGACAATATCGTTGCGGAAGCTTTCGCTTTCTCTGGAAGAAACCGTAATACCGACAAACGGCATAAAGATACGGTAAGCACATATCACCTGACAGAGTTGTGTTTCATGCACATCAAGAGGATTGATTTTATCGTTATTGATGATCGGTCTCAGCCTCGGACAGGAAAGCGACATTTCCGCATGAGGGTATTTTCTTTGAAGATAATAGACATGGAGTGCGCTTGCCAGTGCATCCTTTCTGAAATCAGAAAGTCCAAGAAGTGCCGAAAATCCAGCACCCCTCATGCCGCCCATCAAGGCTCTTTCCTGTGAATCGAAACGGTACGGCCAGACTCTTTTTTGACCGAAAAGGTGAAGTGTTTCATATTTGTCGGTATCGTATGTTTCCTGAAACACAGTCACATAATCCGCACCGCATTCATGCAGATATCTGTATTCATCTGTATTGACAGGATAAATTTCAAGTCCTACCATGCGGAAATATTTTCTTGCCAGCTTACACGCTTCTCCGATATATTCCACGCCGCTTTTGCCCCGGCTTTCGCCTGTCAGAATGAGGATTTCTTCGATTCCCGAATCGGCAATGACTTTCATTTCATGTTCAATCTGTTCCATATTCAGCTTCATTCTCCGGATATGGTTATAGCAGTTAAAGCCGCAGTAAACACAGTAGTTTTCGCAGTAATTGGCAATATAAAGCGGCGTAAACAGATAGACGGTGTTGCCGAAATGCTTTCCTGTTTCTTCCCTTGCCTTTTGTGCCATCTGTTCAAGAAACGGCTCAGCGGCAGGGGAGAGAAGTGCCTTGAAATCCTCCAATGTACAGACTTCATGTTCCAGCGCACTAATCACATCACGTTCGGTATATTTGCTGTAATCATAACTGCTGACCTGTGACATGACTTTTTCGCAGATATCGGAATTTATCTGCTCCATGCCGGGAAGATATTCCATGTGATTTTTTCTGAAAGACGGGTCGTTTTCAAGGCGGTGTTTTTTTTCAAGAGCTGCTTCGGACAGATACTCCGAATCAACAAAATATTGGTTATCCATTTTTATCCCCTCCTCAGTTATGAAGAAAACCTGTCAAAGGGTCGGAGGCACTTGCCCCTCTTGAAAGAACACGTCCGGGTTTTGCAAGATAGGCTTTTCTGCCTGCTTCTATTGCACTTCTGAAAGCTGCCGCCATCAGCGGAAGGTCGCCTGCCGTTGCGAGTGCGGTATTTGCCATAATTGCCGCTGCACCCATTTCCATTGCTTCGCAAGCCTGTGAGGGTCTGCCGATACCTGCATCAACAATGATGGGCAGATCAATTTCATCGATCAATATCTGAATAAATTCCTTTGTGGCAAGCCCTTTGTTGGAACCGATCGGAGACGCAAGCGGCATGACAGCAGAAGCACCTGCATTCACAAGGTCTCTTGCCACATTGAGATCGGGATACATATACGGCAGAACGACAAAACCATCCTTTGCCAGAATTTCGGTTGCTTTTATTGTTTCGGAGTTGTCGGGAAGGAGATATTTTGTATCTCTCATAATCTCGATTTTGACAAAATTACCGCAGCCGAGTTCTCTTGCCAGTCTTGCAATACGAACGGCTTCTTCGGCATTTCTTGCACCAGAGGTATTTGGCAGAAGCGTAACACCTTCGGGAATATAATCAAGAATATTCTCGTGCTCCTTTGTATTGGCGCGGCGAACCGCAAGGGTGATAATTTCCGCACCTGCATAGTTTACGGCGGCTTCGATCAGTGACAGGGAATATTTTCCCGAACCGAGAATAAATCTTGACTGAAATTCATGACCGCCCAGAATAAGCTTATCATTATTACTCATACTAATGCTCCTTTGATATATCAATTATCATTCATCAGGCTGTGACAGCCTGAAACGCATATATTCACGGTATCCGCCTGTCAGGTCACAGACATCATAGCCTGCATCCGAAAGCAGCTCCGCTATTTCTGCACTGTAATCACCGACCTGACAGAACAGATAAATTTTTCTGTCTTTCGGCAGAGCATAAAGCTCAGTGATATTTTCCATCGGAATGTTGACCGCACTGTCTATCGTACCGAAATTATACAATTCCCTGCTCCGCAGATCAACAAGAATGTCATCATCATTGTGTTGCTTGATGTATTCACATATATTTTGCTTTGAAATCATATTTTAGCTCCTTAAAATGAACATGATTTTACTTCATATTCTTCTCTGTTGTTGTTCAGTGAAAGAATGGAAGGTGCATTGCCGCATACGGCACAGTCGGGGTCGGAGTGGGGGATCGCGGTAACTTTTGATACCATGCTTAGTCCGTCTATGGTAAATACCCTGCCCGTGAGCAGATCACCTGCACCGATAAGATATTTGACCGCTTCCAGTGCCTGAACACTTCCGACGATACCTGTCACAGCACCTAAAACGCCTGCCTGCGAGCAGGTCATGGTTTCCTGTGGCGGCGGTACACTGCCGAGAAGACAGCGCAGACATGGTCCTTTTTTCGGCACATAGGTTATAGCCTGTCCCTCAAATCTGACTACCCCTGCGTGTGAATACGGTTTTTTTGCGAGGACACACGCATCATTAATGAGAAATTTTGTTTCAAAACGGTCTGTGCAGTCAATGACAAAATCATACATTGCTATAATATCGGTAATATTGTCAGGTGTTATTTTTTCGTTGTGCAGACGGACGTTGATATCGGGATTCAGTTCTTTGACAGATAATTCTGCCGAAACTGTTTTCTTCATTCCCGTGCGGCCTGTTTTATGGATTACCTGACGCTGTAAATTGGAAATTTCAACCTTGTCATAATCTGCAATACCAATCGTCCCCACGCCTGCCGCCGCAAGGTAAATAATCGCAGCAGAGCCGAGCGCGCCTGCACCGATCACCAGAACACCTGACTGCAATAATTTTTTCTGACCGGACACACCTATTTCTTTCAGCACAAAATGTCTTGCATAACGCTGTGCCTGTTCCTGACCGAGAACCATATCAGCCGCCTCCCACAAAGCTCACGATTTCTACAGTATCGCTGTCTTCCAGAACCACAGCATCATACTGTGATTTCGGCACGATCTCACCGTTGCGCTCCACAGCAATACGGGCTGTGCTGTAATTTGTTTCGCTCAGATACTGAGCAATTGTTTTTCCTGAAACGTCAAGTTCGTTTCCGTTGATTTTAACCATATTATGATTACCTCCCATAAAAATAAGGAGTCTCCAACACGGAAACTCCTCATAAAGCTTTCATTCACAAGTCCCTACGTTGGCATTATCCAAATCAGGTTACGGGTCGAAGGTCACACCTTCCTCTCAGCCTGTACTGCAAGCTCCCCTTTTGGTCAATATTGTCAATTTAAGCAGAAACAACTCGGTGATTATTACTTATTCTTTGCCACTTTCATTGACACGATTGTTTTTTGATACATATATTCTATCACAATATTCTATAGCTGTCAAGCCGATATAATGTTTGTGCGTGACCGCACTGGACTATTTCGTGCTTAAGTTTTTGAGAACCATAATTTTATTGCTGCGCCATAAAGTCCCAGAAAAATTTTACACCAACAAATCTCATGTAAAATAACACTATGGAAAAAATTTAACGGCATAAATTTTTTTCTTTACATATAATGCATTGATACTTACATTTTGAAGGAGAATGCTTATATGGATATAAGTAATTATGTGTCAAATTCATTGGAGCTGCATCTTTTTTTCGGACGTATCATGAAGGAACACGCCCTGTTTTTAAAAGCAGGCTTCACTCCTGTCGATACATCCTTTGCGTGCAGAGCGGAATATTTCAAGAACGAATTTGAACGGCTTTTAAGTCAGGCTATATCACTTAGCAACGGTATCATAAACTCAAAAATTCTTGAGTCCAATGAGCTAATCACAGACTTCACCGCCTTAGCTGAAAAGCAAACAGAGAATTTCACAGGAATTGCCATCAATAAAAGTCTTACAAGCAGAGAACGGCAGCTCAGAAGCGGCTCTGCAGAATGCTTCGGCAATGAAAAATACCGTCAGGTAAAAAGTCTGAACAAAACTGCTGTTAATTTACTTAACGGATTGATAGCATTTAAGGAAAATATTTTGAATAACGTGTTGAATTGCAGAATGTTTACAATGAATTACCCTCTGTTAATTGAGCATATCATACGAGAAGCGAAGCTGTACCGGGGATATATCAACTCACTTGAGGAAAACGGCTGCTTGACCGAACAGTCTATGAAGGAAGTGGAATGCTTCTGGAACAAAATTATGATGGAACACGCAATGTTTATACGAGGACTTCTCGATCCGACCGAGAATGAGCTGTTCAATTCAGCAGATAATTTTGCAAAGGATTACGCAAAATTGCTGGAAGCCTGCAACCGGGCTCAGTCACAGACAATGACAGAGGAATCGCTCAAAGAAACCGTTAAATTCCGGGATTTCAAGCAGGCAGGCACACAGGGGATTGAGCAATGTAAAATACGCTCTGTCATTCTGCCGCTTTTGGCTGACCATGTTCTGCGCGAGGCAAACCATTATATCAGATTGCTAAAATCTTAAGGAAGCACTGATTAAATCTGGTGCGTAAGATGTTTAGCAAAATTTTTCGTTAGATTGTATCAAAATTTTGCAGGAATACTGTCGTATTTCAAAAAATTTTGGTGCAAGATAACGGAAAATTTGCAAGCAGATTACGTGCCAAGCCGTTAGGCGTGATTTATTTAGTGATTCCTTAAATTGATTATGAAAAACTAACCCATTGCAGCTTACAGAAAACCGCCCGACCTTGTTTTGAGGCCGGGCGGCATTGTCCAATAAGAAGAATGATTCATTATATACACAATAAGCAAGGTTTATTTTTTGACTGTCACTGTGACTTTGGCAGTTCTTTTTCTTCCGGTTGCTCCTTTATGGTTTTAATTTTGAGGAATTCACAACCTGCCAGGGTAAAAAACTACTGATTGAGGCAATCATAGAAATCACACTGCGAACAGCATAATTGTTTGACAGCAGATTTTCTTCATTTTACTGCTTTCTCTGCCCAATTTTTAATCTGTGCTTCTGACGAGGGAGTCTTGCCGCCCTGAACAGCAAGACTGTCACCGATTTTCGCTCCCCTGCAGGCATCCTTTATCGCTTTGGGTACGCCGCCTAAACCGGAGCCTTCGTGGGTAACTGCATAGTGGATAGTTTTGCCTGAGAAATCGAGCTTTTCAAGCTGTGTATAGAGTGCCATGGGGTATATTCCCCACCAGTTCGGCCCTACCACAAAAATATTATCGTAATCCTCCACACTGTCAAGATATTTCTTCAATTCGGGACGGGCTTTTGCTCTTAGTTCTGCCTTCGCTTCCTCAATGCAAACATTATAGTCGGTATCATATGGCTTGAGCGTATCGACCTCAAATACATCTGCACCGACTGCATCTCTGATATACTCTGCGATCAATTCTGCATTACCTTTTTCAAGGTGTTTAATAATGCCGCTTACATAATTCTGTCCACGTCTGGAATAGTAAATAATTAAATTTTTCATTTTGTCCTCCTTGATCAGTTGAAGCAATGATTCATGTTATTAGATTTTTCACCATTCAAATGTTTGGTTTTTAAAGATGATTACGGTTTCAAAGGACCGTAGAAATAGCTTGCTGTCGCACCACCGTCAATCAGGAAATCTGAGCCTGTGATAAATGCTCCACGGCTGTCCATCACAAGTTCAGCAAGACTTGCTACCTCATCCGCCGTTCCGGGACGACCGGCAGGGCATTTCGCAAACATATTTTTGTAGAAATCACCGCGAGGTCCGTTAAACTCGTCGATTGCAAGCGGTGTAACAATAATACCGGGGGAGATCGAGTTGATCCTTGCACCACGTTCGCCCCATCTGACAGCCTCATACATCACACGCTTAACATTGCAGCGTTTTGCAAGCTGATAGGCATGGAGTGTGTCACGGATATTTTTCGGCTGTAATACCTCTAAGGTCAATAGTTCCTCTGTCGGAGTGGCAGCAAGCTGCTGGTCAATTTCTTCACCAAGAGCTGGCATACGGTGTCCTGACTGACTGGAGATCGTCACGCCCGTACCGCCTTCTTTTATCACCTTGCCTACTTCTTCCAGCAATACAGAAGTACCGTAAAGGTCAACCTTTAAGATCGTTTCAATCGGAGCTTGCGAGGGAGAAACGCCTGCTGCATTGATAAGATGAGCGATCTCACCGTATTTCTGTGCCTCGGCAATCAGATTCAATATAGATTCTCTTGATGACAGGTCACATTCTGTAAAAACAGCATCAAAGCCTGCTTCATTCATGATTTTTGTAATTGATTCACCGTTTGCTTTGTTCTTGTCACCAATCACAAGCTTTTTACCTATTGATATTCTGCGTGCGATCGCCATACCGATCTGTCCTGCACCAGTTAAAATAACTACATCCTTCATCGTAAGATACCTCGCTTTCAGTATTATGATGATATTATAGCAAAAAACTTACATAAGATCAATCTCAGATTTGAAGTTTTTAATAATGATTTGTAAATTAATTCTTTAAATTTTATGTAAAATGTGGTAAAATAATGATATATTTTCTGTGAAGGTGATAAAATGAAGCTGATACATCTTTCCGATCTTCATATCGGAAAAAAAGTGAACGAATATTCCATGATCGATGAACAAAGATACATACTTGACCGTATCCTGGAGGGAATCAGGCTTGAAAAGCCGCAGGCGGTGTTGATTTCGGGCGATGTTTACGATAAGACAACGCCGCCGCTGGAAGCAGTCATGCTGCTGGACAGCTTTTTGAATTCTCTTGCGATTGACGGGCTTACGGTGATCCTCATCAGCGGCAACCATGATTCCGCCGAGCGTCTGGCTTTTGGTTCACAAAGAATGAAAAAAAGTGGTTTGTATATCAAGAGTATTTTTGATGGAGAAAATGAACCTGTTACTTTGCAGGATGAATACGGTTCCGTGAATTTTTACAGCGTTCCGTTTATCCGTATCTCAGATGTCAACAGAGTCTATGAAACGGAAATTACCGATTATACTGAGGCATTTGCACTCGTGGTTGAAAAAATGCAGCTGAACCGAAACGAAAGAAATGTTTTGCTTTCACACCAGTATGTTGCGGGTGCATCTTTTTCGGAATCCGAATCTTCCATCGGGGGTATCGACTGCATTAGTAAAGATGTTTATGCGCCGTTTGACTATACAGCACTCGGTCATATCCACCGTCCGCAAAATATCGGCAGTAATCGACTGCGCTACTGCGGAACGCCGCTGAAATATTCAGCCTCTGAAATAGGTACGGAAAAGTCTTATACAGTAGTGACTCTCGGAGAGAAAAAGGGTGACAGTAAGCTTTGTGATATTGATGTACGTATTGTACCACTTGTTCCGAAACATGATATGATACCAATAGAGGGCAGTTTTGACGAGCTGCTTTCTGCCGAAAAAAATGAGAATGGATTCGTAACGGAAGATTTTGTATATGCGGTTCTGACAGATGAGGATTATATTGACAATCCTGCCGGACAGCTGAGAACAGTATATCCGAACCTGCTGAATGTGCGCTATAAAGCATCCGGCAGAACAGGATATACCGGTGTGGAAATACTTGAGAAAGATGTGGAAAAACACACTCCGCTGGAGCTGTTTACCGAATTTTACAGGCAGCAGCATGACGGGGCAGAACCCGACCCCGCACAGGAGGAATTTCTGAATAACATTATATCTGAAATATGGGGGGAAGAAAATGAAACCGATTAAGCTTGTGATGTCCGCTTTCGGACCTTATTTGAATGAAACTGTCATTGATTTTTCACTTCTTGGTGATAACGGTCTTTATCTTATCACAGGAGATACAGGGGCAGGAAAAAGCACCATATTCGAAGCAATCAGCTATGCACTTTACGGTGAGACTGTCAGCGGCAAAGAAAGAAATGCCGCCATGTTGAGAAATAAAAGTGCCGATGACGATATTGAAACCTATGTGGAACTGGATTTTGTTTCCAAGGGTAAGACATACCATATTTACAGAAGCCCGAAATATGAATTGAACCGCCTGAAAAGAGCCAGAAAAAAGAATGGGGAAGGGCAGGATGCTTCGCAGGAGCATGGTGAACATGGCAATAAATTTGAATTTGTCTGTGACGGTATTACCTATTCCAAGGAAAAAGACGGAGAAGCGAAAATAAAGGAAATCATCGGTATCAATAAGGAAAATTTCAAGAAAATTGCCATGATCGCACAGGGGGAATTTATGAGTGTGATTCGTGAGGATACGGAAACAAGGGGAAAAATTTTGAATTCCGTATTCAATACAGAGAATTATGTCACGCTGACAGACAAACTCAAAGAGCGTACAAGTCAGGCAAAGGAAAAAAAGGAAAAAATCGAGAATGAGATAAATGCTTCTGTGAAGCTGCTTTCATGTGATACAGAAAGTGAATTACGAAAAGAAACGGAAGAAAAAAAGTTGCTGTCCGTCATTACATATGAGGAAATGGACAGAATAAAGGAGCTTTCCGAAAAGCTGGTGAGGGAAGATGAAGAAAAAAATAAGTCTTTACAGTTTACAGCACAGGAAAACAAAAAGAAACAAGCGGAAGTCAATCAGCAGCTTGGCAAGGCAAATATTCGTAAAAAGAATGAAACAGAATTAAAAGAAAAACAAGAGAAGCGTAAAATTCTGGAAGAACAGCTGCCACAGATAACTGAAAAGGTTAACGCAGCGAAAGACAACCCTGAAAAAGCAGGAAAACTCGAATCACAGGCAGAGGTTCTGCGTTCAAAGCTTGCCGATTATGATAAGCTTGATGCACTGGCAAAGGAGAAAAAAGCCTGCACTGATGCCGAGACAAAATGTAAAGAAAATCTTGAAAAATCAGCCAAAGATAAAGCAGAAAATGAAAAACGGATCCTCTCTTACAAGAAAAGATTATCAGAACTTGAAGGTTCGGAGGAAAAAAAGGCAAGGCTTGAAGCAGAATATGATAAACTCGTAGAAAAAGGGAAAAGCAGAAAAAAACTACTTGATGACAGTCAGAAACTCAAAGAATATAAAAAGGAAGCAGAACAGGCCAAAAGTAACTATCTTGACAGCAAAAGAAACTATGAGAATCAGGAAGCCCTGTTCAAACACATCAATTCTGCCTTTCTGGATAATCAGGCAGGGATTCTGGCAGCTGATCTGAAAGAAAATGAACCTTGTCCCGTATGCGGTTCGGTTCATCATCCGAAGCTTGCCTCAAAACATGAAAATGCACCATCAAAAGAACAGGTTGATCAGGAATCGGCTGAGCTTGACCGACTGAGTAAACTTATGAATGAAGCGGCAACAATCGCCGGAACAAACAATAGCAGAGCAAACGATAAAGAATCAGAGCTTGTTACTTCTGCAAAGGAAGAATTGGGGGAGGATATTCCGGTAAAAGAACTTGCAGTATATCTTGACGGAAATGTAAAAGAGCTCAGAAAACAGTGTTCCGGTATAAAATCTGAAATAAAGAAATTGAAGGAAAATATCGAAGAAAAGACTGAAAAAGCGAAAATGGCTGATCAGCTGCAGCAGCGGAATGAAGAAATCAATACAGCTGTTCTGAAACTGTCTGCCGAATCAGCTGCAAATATTCAAAAAATCAAATCAGTGGAAAAAAATATCAGAGAGCTTGCCGCAAAGCTGGAATTTAAGTCCAAAAAAGAAGCTGAAAACCATATCAGCGAACTTATCCGCAAAGCTATCATTTTAAAGCAGGAATATGAAAAGTTAAAATCTGCTGCCGAGGAGCATCAGCAGAAAATAAGAGATCTCAAATCACAGGAAAATGTGATTCAGAAGCAGCTTTCGGAAACAGAGGAATATAACCTTGAAGCGTTGAACCTTGCAGCGAAAGAATATGCGGAAACAGAAGCACAGCTTGACGAACAAAAACAGCAGCTTTCCGTCAGGATCAGCAATAACCGAAAAGTGTATGAAGTACTGCAAAATACCAAAAACAGGTTTAAAAAGGCTTCGGAGGAGTATTATCGCTGTAAAGACCTTTATGACACCGCAAACGGCTCTCTGCTGAATAAAGACAAAATCAAGCTGGTATCCTTTATTCAGGCAGCCTATTTTGACAGAGTACTCATCAGAGCGAACAGCCGCATGGATAAAATGACGGACGGCAGATATAAGCTTGTCAGGCATGATTCCTTAAATGACAAACGTAAAACCGTCGGTCTTGATATCAGTATCACCGATAACGAAAGCGGCAAAACCAGAAGTGTCAAAACGCTGTCAGGCGGCGAATCCTTTATGGCAGCACTTGCTTTGTCACTTGGTCTGTCGGACGAAATACAGTCCACTTCGGGCGGTATTCACCTTGATACCATGTTTATTGATGAAGGCTTTGGTTCGCTTGATGACAAATCACTTGAAAAAGCAGTCGAAGCACTGAATGGTATCAGTTCTGGCAGCTGTCTGATCGGTATCATTTCCCATGTCGGACGTCTGAAAGAAATGATCAACAAGCGCATTACCGTCACACGTGACAGCACCTCCAACACCACCGCCAAAGTCGAAATCTGAAATAGTGTGGAGTTGTGATGTGGGGAAGTTAAAATGTTTCCTATGGTGCAAAGTAGAGATAACAATGAAGTGATACAGAATTTACTGACAATTTCATTCACAAAACGATAATTAATAAATCAACAGAAAAAACGGAAGATGTTCTGAATGAACACTTCCGTTTTTTGACATTTATATAAGTATTTTATGTGAATTTGAATACCATTTTATTCTAAAGAATGGATAAAACCTGGTTGTCCAATAACTCCACACTCCACACTTAATTAATCGTATTCTGTGAGGGGGTCGTAGCGGACACCGTTGAGCTGCATTTCAAAATGCAGGTGAGGACCTGTGGAATATCCCGTTGAGCCGACATAGCCGATCAGCTGACCTGCCGATACCTGCTGACCGGGGGTGGCAACGACTTCACAGAGATGACCGTAGATTGATACCTTTCCGCCGCCGTGGTCGATCATGACGTAGTTTCCGTAGCCGCCGCCGCAGCCGCAGCTTGAGGATTTGCCGTAATCGTGTGTGCAGGTGGTATTGGTTGCAATGACAGTTCCGTTCCAGCAGGCAACAACTGCCGCACCGTAAACGCTGCCGTCAGCAATATCAAGTGCGCCGTGGTTATTGGCACCTCTCCATTCCTCAAAGGTAGAGGTGAGGTATGTATGCCCGGGGCATGGCCACACATAGGAATTGCCGTCGGATATAACAAGGACATCATCGTTTTTGCTTGTATCTGTATTGCTGTTGTTATCAGTTTCGGAATTGCTGTTATCACCGGTGCTTTTACTGCTGCTGTTATTGCTGTCGTTATCGTTACTGTTCGTTTTATCGGAGCTGTTATTATTACTGCTGTTACTATTGTTATTGTTGTTATTGTTGTTTTTGTTCATTCGGCTGAGGGTTTCCTGGTTTGCCTTATCGATGATTTTCTGCTGTTGTCGTCTGTTCAGGGTACGCTGCTGCAGTTTGTTTTGGGAGTCCTGTGTGGCATTGTACTCCGCCAGTGCTTTTTCAAGCTCTTTCTGACGTGCTTCGTTTTCTGCAATGTGATTTTCTGTTTCCTCTTTTTCACTCATCAACTCTTTGATAACAGCTTCGTTTTCTGCTGAAAGCGTATTGATCTTTTTCTTGTTTTCTTCAAGGCTTTTCTTCTCTTTTTCTACTTTCTGTTTATCCTCTTTCAGCTTTTCCTGTTCGTCACTGATGGAATCCATTTCTTTCTGAAGTGCACTGATGAGTTTATCATCATAGCTTGATATACTCTGCACAAGCTCCATTTTATCAACATAATCGGAAAAATCCTTTGCCTGCAATATAATTTCAAGTGAGGAAATGTCTCCTGCTGTGTAAATTGCTCTCAGCCTTTTGCGCAGAACATCAAGACGATCCTGTATCTGTTCCAGCTTTTCATCGATCAGAACCTGTTTTTCCTTGATCTCAACATTCAGCTTTTTGATTTTTTTATTGCTGCTTTGTATCTTTTTAGTAAGAGAAGATATTTTTTTCTGTAATTCCTTGCTGTATTCCTGTTTTTCCTGCAAGGTCATTTCTGTTTGTTCCAGATCGCTTTTATACTGTGAATTTTCCTCCTGCAACTGCTGCTGTTCTTTTGAGTTTTCTTCTGCATCAAATGCAAGTGCATTCGGCATAGTGATAACGGCTGCCGCAAGCAGAGCAAAAAATATGCTGACGATATTTTTGATTTTCCCTTTTTTACCAGCCAAGGATCTCTCCTCCTTCTTTTCGCAGATATTTTGTAATTGATATAAATCCTCCCAATGCAC
>CACYDD010000118.1 GCA_902773065.1 uncultured Ruminococcus sp.
GGTTAAAAGTTTTTTCAACCACTGCACCTGTGATGACATTCTTGATCTTTGTACGGACAAACGCTGCGCCCTTACCGGGTTTTACGTGCTGGAACTCAAGGATGGTAACAACCTGTCCGTCCATTTCAAATGTAACGCCGTTTCTGAAATCGCCTGCTGTAATCATTTTGGAATCCTCCTAAAATTTTATATTCATTAATTCATCCCGAAGCCAAACGGGAAAATTTACAAGCTTTCATAATTATACTATACGTCAAAGAAAATTGCAAGTTTTTTAATCATTTTTTATCATGTTATAAAATTTTCTCAACACTGCATCTTGGACGGCACAAGCCTTTGTATAATCGTTTTTTTACTTTTCTTTGTAATTGCCAAGGAAGGAAAACTCTGTCAGCTCATCGGACAGTGCACAAAGAAGATTGATAATTTCCCTGTCGGCTGTGCTTCCTGCAAAATCAAGATAAAACATATATTCAAAGGATTTTCCAAACATGGGGCGGGATTCAATTTTGGTAAGATTCAGACCGTGTGCGGCAAAACGGCACAGCGTACTGTAAAGCGATCCTGTCACATGAGGAAGCGCGAAGCTCAGGCTGATTTTATCTGCACTTGGTTCAATATACATTTTTTTCGACACAACAATGAATCTGGTTGTATTATTCGGGTTATTCTGAAAACCTCTCATGACGATATCCAGACCGTATTTTTCCGCTGCATCCTCCGAGCAGATCGCCGCTGCATTCATATCATCACCTTCTGAGATCATCTTTGCCGACTGTGCTGTGCTGATATATTCTTTAACAGCTATATTCGGTCGTGCATTCAGAAAATCCGAACACTGTGACAATGCCTGCTCATGGGAATAGATCGTTTCGATATCCTCAAACCTCACGCCCTTTTTCACTGCGATACAATGGTTCACTTCGATATCCGCCGCTGCGGCAATATAAAAACGATATTTCAGCATCAGATCGTATACCGCTGTAACCGAACCTGCCGAACTGTTTTCGATCGGCACAACACCGAAATCAGCTTCACCGTTCTGTATTGCCTTGAATACCTCTTTAAACGGCGAATAAAACATCGGCCTGACATTCGGAAATACCTTTTTTGTAGCCTGATGTGCATATGTGCCCGGAACGCCAAAGCAAGCTACTCTGACATTTTCATCAAGAAATGGGATCTTACTGTCCGCTGTCAGTATTCTGTTTTTCAATGCTGTTCCGCTGCCGAGCATATCATGCTGGAGTGCACGGCTCAGTTCCATAATTGTGGCATACAACAGCCTTGCACTGCCTCCATGTACACCTGCTTTTTCCTCAACGCTGTCAAGAATCTCCCGTTCTCTTTCGGCGTTGAAGATCGGCATACCGTTTTCCAGCTTATACTGAGCCACTTTTCTCGAACATTCCATCCGTCTTGCAAAAAGCCCGATCAGTTCGTTATCGATCTGATCAATTTCATCTCTGATAGGTTTTAAACTCATTTGCTTTTCTCCTCATCATCTTTCTGTCAAAGCACATTGACATCCGCAAGTATATTGACAACTGCGACTGCTGCTGCCGCTTCTACCACAGGAACAGCTCTTGGAACGACACAAGGGTCATGTCTGCCGTTGATCACCAGCTTTGCATTTTCGTGCTTCTGGAGGTCAACTGTATTCTGCTCACTGGATATGGACGGTGTCGGCTTGAACGCTGTTCTGAAAACGATCGGCATTCCCGAACTGATACCGCCAAGAATACCGCCGTGGTGATTCGTGCGTGTTTTTACGGTATCACCGTCATAATAAAATTCGTCATTATTCTGGCTGCCCCTCATCTTTGAAGCCTCAAAACCTGCGCCGAATTCGATCCCCTTGACAGCAGGAATTCCAAAGATGATCGACGCAATGACATTTTCGATTCCGTCAAACATCGGCGAACCTGCTCCGGTAGGAATGCCCACGACTGCACATTCTACTGTTCCGCCTATGCTGTCACGGCTCATCCTGCAATCCTCTATCAGCTCTCTCATTGCTGTTTCCTTAGTTTGGTCAATCAGTCCGAAAGTGGAAAGATTCAGCCTGTCGATAAGTGCTTCGGGAATATCCACCGCATTAAACCGCTCATCGTTGATATTCCCCACAGAAGCAATATGGGCAGCGATCCGGATTCCTCTTCTTTCAAGAATTTGTCTGCATACCGCACCGGCAAAAACGATGGGAGCGGTCAGTCTGCCTGAAAAATGTCCGCCGCCCCTGATATCATTAAAGCCTTTGTAGCGGATATTTCCTGTAAAATCCGCATGACCGGGACGAGGGCTGGAAAGCACATTGCCGTAATCCTGGGAGCGTGTGTTAGTGTTCTGAATCACCGCACAAAGCGGTGCACCTGTTGTTGTATCGTTAAGAATTCCGGAAATGATATCGGGAATATCCTTTTCCAGTCTCGGTGTTGATGTTTTATCCTTGCCCGGCGCACGGCGTGCCATCTGGACATAGATTTTTTCAATATCGAGCTTTTCGCCGGCAGGCAGACCGTCAATGACAACGCCGATCCCTTTTCCGTGGCTTTCTCCGAATATTGATATTTTCACAGCATTACCCCATGACGACATCTGCTTTTCCTCCTAATTTTACATAATCCTCAAAAAACGACGGATAGGATTTCTTCACGCTTTCCATATCGGATATCGTAATCTCTCCCTCACAGCGAACCGCCGCAACCGCAAGCGACATCACAATTCTGTGGTCGTTATATCCCTCAACCTCACCGCCGCTGAGTGTTTTTACACCGTCAATGATCAGACCGTCCGCTGTTTCGCTGATTTTTGCACCCAGCCTTGTCAGTCCGTCCGTCATCGCCGCAAGACGGTCACATTCTTTGATCCTGAGCCTTGCTGCACCCTTTATCACTGTTCTGCCCTCTGCCAGAGCTGCCGCAACCGATAAAACAGGAACAGCATCGGGAATATCCGCTGCATTGATCTCAATGCCATGAAGCTTTCCCGGACGAATGATGATATTACCATGTGTTTCGGTAATATCCGCACCGAAGCGTTTATAAATATTCACACATTCCTTATCCCCCTGTGCAGAAGCAGTCGAAAGATTATCAATGATAATTTCTTCTCCGAGAGAAGCTGCTGTCATAAAGAATGCCGCCTGCGACCAGTCACCCTCAACGGTACAGTCATGAGCCTGATACTTCTGACTGCCCTTTATTTTCCATCCGTTTTTCGCCGCTTCAACTTCAATGCCGAATTCCCTCATTGTATTGATCGTCATATTGATATAGCCGACAGATTGAGCAGGAGATGTAAGCCTGATCTCGCTGTCACCTTTCAGAAGCGGTAATGCCAGCAATAGTCCTGTAATAAACTGCGAGCTGATATCTCCGGGAATTTCATAAATACCGCTTTGCAGACTGCCGCTGATTACAAGCGGCAAACCGCCCTGTGTTCTGCACTCCACACCCTTCGGCGGAAGGCAGTCCGTATATACGCCGATCGGTCTTTCCGGGAGCTTTCCGTGACCGACAAACCTTGCCGAAATACTGCCTGCTGCTGCTACGGGAATCAGAAACCGTAATGTTGAACCGCTTTCTCCGCAGTCCAGCTCTGCTGTTTTATTTTGAAACATATTTCTGCCGTCCACAGTGAGAACCGAACCGTCAAGTGAAATTTCTGCCCCAAGATTCCGCATACATTCTATTGTAGCCGTAATGTCATTGGACAGATCGATCGGTTTTATCACACTTTTCCCCCTTGCAAGAGAAGCACATATAATTGCCCTGTGTGCCGCACTTTTGGAGGGCGGCACAGACACTGTGCCGCTTAATTTTCGTGGTGAAACCTTTACCTTATGCAAACAAATACACCCTTTTCCATTTACTTTCTTATATCATACCATAATTTAAAGAAAAAGTAAAACAAAATTCAATAATTATCATATATCGAAAACAAACAGAACTTATTGTAAACTTATACACTTTTTTGCTAATGTTTGCATAATATGCATAAATTTCGGACTTATATTGCAGAAATATAATGTATTAATCCCATTGACATAACAATATATTTTCTATTATAATTGAATCAAATATTTTTAAGGAGTTATGTATTATGATTCAGAACAGAAGCGTTGCAACCGTAATCATCCTCAGCATTGTTACCTGCGGTATCTATATGTGGTACTGGCTTTACAAGACAGCTGAGGAACTGGAGGCTACAGGTCAGGCAGGCGGAAGTCTCAGTCCGACAGCTCTTCTTGTTGTTGCTATCTTCTTCCCGTATGTCGGATTCCTTCTTTTCGGTATGCAGGCAGACCAGAACCTCAATAACATCAAGTCCAGAAGCGGCAGACCTGTTGCAGACAACAAAGTTCTTTACATGGTTCTCGGCTTTATCATTCCGATCGTTCTTGTAGGTATTGTTCAGAACGAGATCAACCAGCTCGCAGCTCCTGCAGCATGAACAGGGAACAATTCACCAGATTTAAGAGGGTTGTCAAAAAGACAGCCCTCTTTATCATAGCGGGAATCCTTTATGCTGTTATCGTCAGGTTACTTGGCAGGGGAATACCGTGTATTTTTCATGAGGTCACAGGACTGCGCTGTCCGGGCTGCGGCATTACCCATTCAGTCATGAGTATCCTTGCATTTGATATTGCGGGAGCAATTCAGTCCAACGCACTTTCTGTTATCATTCTTCTTTTCATTATATGGACATTTCTCTATACCTCATACCACTACATCAAAACAGGCATTTATCGTCTTTCTGCCGGAGGAGCCATTCCCGAAATCGGGTTTCTTGTTTGCTTTGTTTTGTGGGGAATCATACGAAACATCATCGGAATATAAATTTTCAAAAAACCTCTGCACAGCTTCAAAAGCCGTACAGAGGTTTTGTGATATTTTTACTCTCCAATATGGTCATAACATCATCATTTTTAAACGGACGTTTCCATTCCACATTGCTTCTTTTGCCATACCCTCACCTTCTTTTCTCAGATCAACAATTCCTCTCCGTTAATCAGGACAAGATTTTCGTTCTCCTTTGTAAGTTCTATGATACGCTCATCAAAACCGCTCTTAGAAAACAGTCCGTATATCACACGATAACCAGCGAATTCGGGAATTGTTCTGCGTTTTTCCGCAAGAGCAGCATACACCCTGATATCAACAGGTCTGTCATAAAATTTACACTCGCCTGCAAAAATCGTTTTACTGTATTGATCGACTGCAACAACATCGATCTCGGTATTGCTGTTCCAATAGGAACCGATTTTAGAAATATGGAAATCAAGTTTCTTTTCTCTGCACAGCTGTA
This sequence comes from uncultured Ruminococcus sp., assembly GCA_902773065.1. Taxonomy (GTDB): domain Bacteria; phylum Bacillota; class Clostridia; order Oscillospirales; family Acutalibacteraceae; genus UBA1213. Next base: position 5,311 of record CACYDD010000118.1, read on the forward strand.
CCAGTATTTCCGCACAAATTTTTTGATAGACAAAGCTGACATGATTATCAATAAAATTAGTGTTCAGCTTATCCATTACAAAATCAATATTGTCAAGTTCCAGTTCCCCCCGATACGGATAAACAAAACGAAACCAGAAATCCATGAATGTATCACTGATATAATACAATCCTTTGCGGCTTTTTTCGGAATCTTTTTCCGTAACGGGGACTTTCTTTTCCACAAGAAACAAACTGCTGAGTGTAGAAAGATAGGGACTTAATATATTTGACTTATTCTCCAGAACCGTTGCGATTTCAGAAAGCTTATGATGTCCCATAGAAATTGCTCTCATGATGGAAAAATAGCTCAGCGGCTCGCGAACCTCCTTTTCAAGCAGAAAAAGCGGTTCTTCATAGAGAAAACCCGATTTACTGAGAACATTCGTTCTGATGTTTTCTTCAAAAGAATGATTATTACAAAAAAACTCGATATACTTCGGCACACCGCCTGTTACGGAATAAATTTTCACCCTGTCCTCAAAGGAATCACCCTCAAAAGCTTTTGAAAACTCCCAAAAACGCAAAGGCTGCAATCTGATTTGTGCTGTTCTTCTGCCATACAAAGGACTGCCGTGGTTCAGCACCTCCGAGAGCATCATGCTAATATGCGAGCCGCAAAGAATCACCATAATATTCTTCTCTTTGAATATCTCATCCCACACCTCCTGAAAAACAGAGGGAAATGCAGGATCAGACTGCACAAGATACTGAAATTCATCAATCACAAAAATTTTCTGCCTGTCGGGATCACTGTCAGCAAATGCTGCAAAGAGCTTCTGCCAGCTGTCAAAGCGCACATCCGCAAGATAAGGCTGTCCGATAAACTCTGCCATTTTCCGGGTCAGTTTATTCATATTCTGCCGCTCGGATTCCATATCGGCAAGAAAGTATAAAGCCTTTTTGTTTTTGATAAATTCCTTGATCAGGGTTGTTTTTCCGATTCGCCTTCTGCCATAGATCACAACAAAACCATGACCGTTTGCATATTCTCTTTCCAATGCTGAAAGCTCTTCCTGTCTGCCTAAAAACTTCATGAAGCCACCACCTTATAATTAGTATAATCCAGATTAGTCTAATCATAATTATATTATCGTTTATCTTTTCCGTCAAGATATAAATCATCAGTAATTACTAATTGTATTTCAGTATTTCGGCAAAAAGGCGGCCTTTTTTGCTTTGCCCGGTAACACCGACAAATTTCACTTTGCCCTTGCCGCGCATGGAGATTTTCTCGCCGCCGCTCAGTTCCTTTGAGGTATTGTCGCAGACAAGCCAGTTGACAGAAACAAGCCCTTTTCTGATCTGCTCCGCTGCCTTTGTTCTGGAAAGTCCGAAACATTCCGCGCAAATGCAGTCAAGCCGCAGTGAGCTGATGTTGATGGTGATACTTTTCGTTTTCGGTTCGGGGATTTCTGTAAGTGCTGCTCTTTTCAGTTCAACATGATATCTTGCAATTTTAGTCAGACTTGTTTCAATATAGTCGGCAACAGAACGATGACAGAAGAACTGTGCTGTTCTGCCGCCTGCCATGATATCTCCGATCATTTCACGTTTGATTCCAAGCCCCATCAGCGACCCGAGTACATCACGATGGGATATGTCTGCATCGGGGGCGGTTGCTGTAAGACTGTAGAGAATGTACGGTGCTCCTTCGTCCGCTGCATATTCTTCCGTTTGTACTCTGCACAGTCTCCTTTCGGCATCGGGATAGCCGCCGTCAAAGGTGATCACTCCGTAAAATTCCTCAACCCTTGCGAGCAGAGTCTGTTGGGCAGGTGTCAGAAAATGCGAGTACAGAACGCTGTATGTTTTTTCACTCCTGCGGATCAGATCATCTGTTTTCCGAAGGAGTATTTTTTCCTCATGACTATTTGTATATTTGTTTGTAAAATCCATATTTACTCCATTATACTATATGTCTATAAATTTATTTTTAAACATTCTGTAATATATTCTTTGTATACTTCACACCTTATTATACATATAGTATTATTACATTCTACAAATTATACCGTTTGTATAATTGATATAACACCCTTCTGTTATACTCTTTTCATAAAGCTCCTTATCAGGTACTGTTACAGTAATACGCTTGCCGCTGTCCGCTTCAAGAATCACCTCGCACATCGGCTCTTCACCGTCCGGCAGCCCTTCACAGCCAAAATCAGGCTCTATGATCTCAATTACTTTATACATATTCTCATCTCCATTTCCCATAATCAATATAACAACATTCCACATAAAAGATATATGAGGTATAATTTTTAAAATCTAAAATATATTATACCCTAATGGGTATAATATATCAAAAAGCTGTTGACATTCTACCCGATAGGGTATAAAATTATAAATAATTGTTTGAAACAAGAGGTGAATCACATGAATTCAATATCTGAATTTGTAAAACAGAAACGCAAAGAAGCAGGCTATACACAGGAAGAATTTGCTTTACGCTCAGGGCTTGGATTAAGGTTTGTACGTGAACTGGAGCAAGGGAAAGAAACTGTCAGAATGGACAAAGTTAATCAGGCACTTGCCATGTTTGGAATGAAAGCTGTTCCGGGGAGGATAGATGAATCATGAATACGTACAGAACCGCCTATGTTTATGTTCGTGATGATTTTGCAGGAGAACTGAAAGAAACTGATTTCGGTTATACTTTCAGATATGATGAAAACTTTTTAAAAAATTGTTCTGCTTCTTCGGTAAGCCTGACGTTACCGCTCACTGAAAAAGAATATACTTCAAAAACATTATTTGCTTTTTTTGACGGACTCATTCCCGAAGGCTGGCTTCTGGAGGTTGTGATCCATAACTGGAAGGTTGATCGAAATGACCGTTTCGGACTTTTGCTTGTTGCATGCAAGGATCCGATCGGAAATGTAAGTATCAGGGAGGGAAAAAAATGATTTGTCTTTGCTGTGGAAAAGAAATACCAATGAAAGACTCAACTACCCAAGAAATAAAGTCATGTTGGCACAACAGATGTATCAAAAAATTTTTCGGAACAAAAATACTACCTGATATCAATATTTCAGAAGAAATGCTGAAACAGCTGGCGGAGGAATCTATCAACAAAGGATTTACTGTTCCTGGAGTTCAGAAAAAGCTGTCACTTCATTTAACAGAAGAAAATCAACCTCGGCTTACTCTGACAAATTATCCGACAGGATATATTCTGAAACCGCAGACAGAAGATTATCAGGCTTTACCCGAAGCAGAATATCTGGTGATGAAAATGGCAGAAAAAACAGGTATCAAAACCGTTCCATTTGCATTAATACGAATCAATGAGCAAAATGATAAACTTGCTTACATCACCAGACGAATCGACAGAGTAAAGAGAAAAAAAAAGGGCAAAACCGATTTACTTGCAATGGAAGATTTTTGCCAGCTTGACGGCAGACTGACACAGGATAAATACAGGGGATCATATGAGCGGTGTGCAAAAATCATCAAACATTATTCAGAATTTCCGGGACTTGATTTGTCAGAATTGTTTCTAAGAATCGTTTTTTCGTTTGTGGCAGGAAATTCCGATATGCACTTAAAGAACTTCTCTTTAAGTGAAACAGCGGCAGGAAGCGGCAGATACAAACTGTCCGATGCATACGATATGCTTCCGGTCAATATTATTCTTCCCAAAGATAAGGAACAAACAGCACTTACCATTAATGGCAAAAAGCAGAATATCCGAAAAAAGGATTTTATCATTTTTGCAGAAACCGCAGGTATTCCTCAAAAAACCGCCAAAATGTTAATTGACAAAGTTGTATCATTACAAACGAATTATCTTGAAATGTGCCGGAATTCTTTTTTACCGCAGAATATGAAAGAATCCTTAGAAAAACTAATTAGTGAGAGAATATACACCATCACATAAAAATCTTCAATATTTCGTTTAATTCATTAACAAAATGATCCGGCTTTTCTTTTTCTGAGTGCAAGGAGAAAAAAACGCCGAAGCCTTGTCTGACCCATACGGTTTTCATGCCGATTTCTTTGGCAGGAATAATATCATTGTCAAGCCTGTCGCCGACCATGACAGCTTCATTCGGTTTACATTCTGCACGTTCCAGTGCAATTCGGAAGATACGCAAATCAGGCTTTGCAACACCTTCTTCGGCGGAAGCAACAACAAGGTCTATGTATTTCAGCAAGCCGATTTTTCGGAGTCTTTCTTCACTTCCGTAATTCTGATTTGCTATGATTCCGATTTTATATTTCTTGCTCAATTCCCGCAAACAAGGTTCTGATTGCGGATAAACAAATTCATCCTCACTGTTCCATGAAACCATTGTCAGTCCATATGCTTCAAGAGCCTTATGGTAGCCGTTCTGATTGTATTTTGAAATCTCAACCATTTTACGATAAAACTCATCATAGCTGATGTCAGTATTTGCTATGGTTGCTTCAATCCTCTTGAGGTAGGCAATGCTCTCATCGACGAGTGTTGAACCGATATCAAAAAATATCCATTTGATTTCATTCATTATTTTTTATTACCTCTTTTTCCGATATGTTTTACTGGTGCTGCTCCACATACTCCAGAAACTCGGGCGTTTTTGACCAGTATTTAATGCCCCAGTTTTCAAAATCCCACTCTTTCATATAATTGTTGCACTCATAATCAATGTAATAAATCAAACCGTTCTGTACAACAAAGTTAGTAGGGAAGTAGTCGATATTCAGTCCTGCCGCCTTTGCCTGCTCTGCAATCTCATATATCTGCTCTATATATGGCATAACCGATATATCATTCTTTACCATATCAAAAATCGTTTCTCCGTCAATATATTCCTTGACGATTCTTTCGGCGGTAATATCAATATCAATCATTTTCGGGATTTTTATTCCGGCATCTGTTAATCTTTGATAATCATTTCTTTCGGATTCAATTTTATTTCCGAAGGTATAGTAAGAGCAAGGCTCATGATGAATCTGTTTGAGTACATACTGCTGCTTTCCATCCTTTTCGGCAAGATACGAATAGCCGCCCTTGCCATGACCTAAAAGCTTTATGATTGTATAATCTGCGCCGTTAACTGTCATTGATTGTCCCATCTTTTTTATCCTCCGTTATTTTAACTGCTGCATATTTTTCAGCTCGTCCGTTATTTTATTCTCTTGGCTCTGATATTTCGGGGCGATATACAGCCGATACACAATCAGCAGAAATATGCCGGCAGCTACTGCCGAACCGCCCAGTCCCATCCAGATTCTATAGTGCATATCATTAATCATGTGGATATAGATTCGTTTTTCTGTAAACTTGACATACAGATTGATATGGTCTCCTTCTTTGAGTGTATAACCGTATTCATAGGGTTCTATCGGATGTACTTCCATTTCCGGCTCTTCCCTATAAAGTGTGGGTAAAAACCATGAAACTACAGATGATATCAGTCAAAATGGTAATTTGCATTTATTCCACGATCTA
>CACYDD010000119.1 GCA_902773065.1 uncultured Ruminococcus sp.
ACGCAGAAGCTGGATGAAGGCACATCGCTGCAGGAATTGCTGGATGTGTTTGCAAAGACGAATGAGTTTAAAGCAGTTGCTAAGGACATTGTACAATAAAAGAAAGATAAGACTGTGAAGGGATTGATTACTATGAGTCGTAGCAAAGTTGTTTGTTTCTTCGCTGTAATAATGTCTATTCTTGTATTTGCTGTGGTGGGTTGCTGTGAAGCAGTAGCTACGAACATTGTGGAAAAAGGACAATGTGGAGAAAATGCCTATTACACATTAGACAAAGATGGCTTGTTAACAATTTCCGGAACAGGAAGAATATATACTAGTTTATTTCAGAAAAGGCAGGATATAAAGCGCCTTGTGATTAATGAAGGTATAACTAATACAGGTGCATTTTCCTTTATGGAATGTAAAGAGCTTGAACAAGTTGAATTGCCACGAAGCGTAACGACAATTTCGGATGTTTCATTTGATTGGTGTATTAAATTGACCAGTGTTGATCTATCAAATGTTGAAATAATAGAAGACTGGGCTTTTAATATGTGCGCTAATTTATCATCAGTGACGGTTTCCAACAAACTTAAGTCCATACGGGGTGGCGCATTTGGAGGATGTGACAGTTTGACAAGTATTGTGTTTCCTGACAGTATTACTGAATTAATTGTGCCTTTTAGTGGCTCGACTCCTCCACAAATAATTATCCAAACATGTGATTCATATGCTCATCAATGGGTACAAAACGAATGGGGTACAAAATATGTTGTTCAAAAACATCAAAATGTGGTAGTGGACCCGGGAGTTGAACCAACATTTTATGAACCCGGCTTAACAGAGGGAAAGCATTGTACTGTTTGCGGAGAGATTGTTGTTGAACAGGAAGAAATTCCGGAGTTGAGTCCTGAAGGGTTAATCAGAGGTTTTGTTACACGTTGCTATAAAACGATACTGAATAGAACTCCAGATAGCGATGGATTGGGAATGTGGGTTGATGAACTGCATTCCGGACAAATGACGGCTGCGGAGATAATTGATCAGTTTGTAAAAAGCTTGGAGTTCCAAGAGAAGAACCATGATAATGAGACAAAGGTTGAAATTCTTTACAAAGTCATGCTGGATCGTTCGTCCGATGTTGCTGGAAAGGCATATTGGGTTGATCAGTTGGTCAACGGACAACCATTGGGGGTTGTTATTAATGGCTTCTGTGGATCCAATGAATTTAGGAAACTCTGCGAAGAATATGGAATTAAACCGGGCAGCGTAGAAGTCGATTATTCTGCTGTGACATATGAAAAGATCAAAGCCTATATAACCAGATGTTACCAAATTATCTTGGGCAGAGATCCAGATTTAAGTGGAATGAATACTTGGTTTAATGAACTGAACTCTGGCAGAAGAGCTGCGGCAGAAATTATAGAACAGTTTGTAAATAGTGATGAATTCAAAAATAAGAAGTATAGTAAAGACGATGCAGTTGAGATCCTGTATAATGCGATGCTTGGCCGCAGCTCTGACGCGGCCGGTAAAGCAGACTGGGTCAGTAAACTGAAAGCTGGTCAACCACTGGCAGCTGTGATCAACGGATTCTGCGGATCAGCAGAGTTCAAGGCGATTTGTGACTCCTATGGAATTCAACCTGGATCTGTGAACGTTATAGAACAGGTGGTAGAAGAGTCAGATGAGAAGATTCGAGCGTTTGTGGCCAGGTGTTATAAGATTATCCTGGAACGTGATGCGGATGAAGGCGGAATGAATACTTGGGCCGATGAATTGAAGTCCCATCGAAATGCTGCTACAGAAATCATTGAGGCTTTTATAAACAGCCAGGAGTTCCAGAATAAGAAATACAGCAATCCAGACGCTGTGGAAATCCTGTACAAGGCGATGCTGGGTCGGGGGTCTGACGTGGCGGGCAAAACCGACTGGGTGGCGAAGCTGAACAACGGCCAACCGCTGACAGCTGTTATTAACGGTTTCTGCGGATCTGCTGAATTCAAGGCGATCTGCAATGCCTACGGAATAACGCCCGGATCCGTACAGGTACAGCAGCTGAGCAGCCAGCCTGTCGTTGAGGAAGAGCCGGTGGCAAAGCAGACTGTGACGAAGACGGAAAACAACGTCACCAAGGTGGAAATCGTCAATCCTTCCGATACGGAGAACGCGCAGCTGGGAACGGCTGTACAGGCGATCTACATCAACGAAGAGAAGGCGAAGGAATTCATCGGCCGGTGCTACCGGTGCATCCTGGGCAGGGAAGCGAGCCAGGCAGAACTGGACAGCTGGATAGGCCAGATGCTGAACGGAACAAAGACGGCAGACCAGATTGCCCGCGGGTTTCTGTTCTCCGGTGAGTTCAAAGACAAGAATGTCAGCAATGATGAGCTGGTGAAGATCCTGTATCGGGTGTATCTGAACCGGGAAGCCGATGCGGAAGGACTGACGACCTGGACGCAGAAGCTTGACGAAGGAACATCGATGCAGGATTTGCTGAACACGTTCTCAAGGACGAATGAGTTTAAAGCAGTTGCCAGGGATATAGAACAATAA
>CACYDD010000120.1 GCA_902773065.1 uncultured Ruminococcus sp.
ATCGGTGCCGTTTTCTTTCCAGTGCACCTGGTCAACTCTGACAGTTTCTGACTCATAGAAATTGAAAACAACAGTCTGTCCCGGTTTTTTGTTGATAGCCAGTTCTCCGTTTGTTTTACCAATTTTGTCCGCAAGAGCATCCCCATCCAGATAGATGGTCGTATTATCCGGGAACTGTGTAAGATCAATTGTTATGTTTTGCTGTGACAGATCCGGTTCAAATGTCGGCCCATGAGATGCCAGGAATTCTGACATTGAACTGCCATGATTCAGAATCGGATCCACAATTGAATTGGTTATTGTCTTTGCGGGTGTAGGAACTACCGGATGGCTTCCATTCCCAGTAACCTTGTCTGCATCATCCGGATCAGTATATACAAGGCATGTGTTCCCCTGACCGATATTCATGACCATAGTGCCATCAATATGTGCCGCAACAACTGTACCGGTCGCATTTGCCATATCGGGCTGAACCGCAGTTGCATTATTATTCTCTCCGTGATACAGATTGGTAGCAAAGTTAGATTGCAGATGGCCGGTATGATGGAATTCATTTGCTGTGATGCCAAAGTACTGACCCGGTCCAAGAATTGTGCTGTAACTGATGGCTGGATCAAGTACAATCTTTTCTATTTTAACAAAATCAGTATAAACAGTCCTGGGATGTTCCGGTTCTGTTGTTGTATCATCAATTTCACTTCGTTTAGGATAAGTAACATAATATAGATCATCGCCATTCTGAATAAATGTACCATTAGCGATCTCACTGTTTGCATCTTGTCCTGTTCTTAAGCGGGCTTTCGTTGTTTCATTTCCGGAAAATATGTCTGGATTTTGATTCTGCCAGTTGCTTGTCACCGGATCAGTTTCAGAATCATAGATAACAAACTCATATTCTTCTTCGCTCGTTCCTGAAAAATGACTCGCCACATTATAATCATAATAATAATCTGTACTATTCTTATGTAAGGCTTCAGCATATAAATATAGGCTCCCCATTGTTGAAAGGTTAACACCTTCACCTTTCTGAACAACAATCCTATACTTTGCCGGATAAGATTTTTTTAGATTCAAAGTGGTTATTTTCCCAACAGTTACATTTCCTTCTGGGTCTGCTTTAAATTTGTATCCGGAAACACGGTCTGTCAGGCCGCCATTAATTCCATGGGAAGAATACTCTTCTCCTTCCATGAGACGTACCTGCAGATTGTGCATGCCTTCATAATATGTTATTTTCTCATGGGTTTCCCAATAATTTCCTCCGCCGGAAGTGCCCAGTCCATCAAAATCAGCATTGGTAAAATTCACAATACTGCCTTGAAGGTTCGAAGGCCATATCCATTCGGATTCCTGGTATCCTAAAAGATTTCCATTTTTGCCCGTCTCAGGATTCCTCATATAGAGGTACAGGCGAACAGTATACTTCTTTCCGGAAAGTTCCTGGGCTAATGTTGCAGAAGGTACAGGAGTTGTCCCATCTTCCTGATATAGGTTAATATGGACTTGACGAATGGTCCCCTCAGGCATGTTTTCCGAAACAGTAAAGGCAAAATTCGGAGTCTCTCCTTGTTCATTTTCCAGTTCCCACTGGAATCTTTCCTGTTCGATCGTGCCGCTTCCAGTCCCTGTCGGATCAGAAACAGCTTTATCTTCAGCGCCTGTCAGATTGTCTTCAAACGGAACTGTGTCCTTCGTAACACGCACCACATTGAATGTGGTTTCTTCATCAACATTAATTCCTATGGTCCCATCAACCGGAACAGCAGATGCAATATACTGCCTGAAACTGCGGAATCCCGTGTTGCCGGAAAACGCAATGAATGCCATTGTCGTATCAATCTTCGCATATCCGGCAGCTGTACCGTCATTGTATGCAATGATATAGTAATCAAAATCTTCCGGTAAAGTGGTTTGGTTGTCAACAGTAACTGTACATGGCCGTGGCTCATGAAGTGTAATAAGATAGACACCATCATCCGGATCCATATTTGTCGGATAAGTGATCAGGTAATCACCCACCTTTGAAACCACCTGATCTCCATCCTTGAATGTGAATTCTGTTACTTTCGGAAGATATTCATTACCATTACTCCATGACAGTGCTGCTGTGCCCGTTACATCCGTTGTAATAGGTCCCTCTTTCGCCGTAGTCGCTACAAGGGTATAGTTTTTGTCCAGCGTGACACTTTCCTGGGTCGTACCGTTTGCATTTATAAACTCAAGTGCAACTGTGTATTGCTTGGGAATTCTTGCAGTAAAGACATAGCGTTTTACGGCATTGGAATCTGTATCCTCGATTTCTGGTGTTGTGCTGGTAATTTCGTAAATATCCAGTTCGCTAGTTGTTTCATTGTTCTTTTTGAAATACCAGTTTGTAATCTGCGGTAAGCCGTCGTTCATTGCGACTTCGGATGAATCGTAGAAGCGGATATCCTCACTGTCCCTCGTCAGCGTTGCATGATAAGTATTTGTTCCATCGCTTGCTTCAAGTGTATATGTATTTTCTGTAAGCAAAATGTATTCTGTTGCTTCACTTGCATTCTGCTCATAGAAACGCAACGCAACTTTATAAGTCTTGGGAGCTGGCGCACCAATGCTGATCGCTGTGGCAAATGTTCCGGCAGGTGCAGGTGATGGGTTAATGGTTACCTCATAATTTTCTGCGTAAACAGAACCATTATCAAACCGATATCCATCACTCCAGCTATAGATATTACTGATATCGTAATTACCGTCTTTACCTCTGATCAGGTAGACTGTCAATGGTTCGCTCGGATCGTAAGGCGTTGTGATCCCTGTATTCCCCTGAGCATGAAGCTGTGAAAGTGTATAGGTGGTCTTTCCGGATTCGTATTGCTGCCATGAATAGTAGTCGTATCTCGTATTATCCTTCATCTG
>CACYDD010000121.1 GCA_902773065.1 uncultured Ruminococcus sp.
AAAGAGGATGTATCAGGTCTCAAAGAGGATGTATCAGGTCTCAAAGAGGATGTATCAGGTCTCAAAGAGGATGTATTGTCTTTAAAACAACAGCAGGATATCATGCAGGAGGAGATAAAAGGACTTCGCGCAGATGTTGATAGACTGGATGTAAGGCTCACAAGCCTTGAAGGTGAAGTGGCGGAAATCAAGAATGATGTTTCAGTTCTGAAAAATGAAATGTCAGAAGTGAAAACGGATATATCTGTACTGAAAACTGAAATGTCAGAGGTGAAAACGGATATATCTGTACTGAAAACTGAAATGTCAGAGGTGAAAACGGATATATCTGTACTGAAAACTGAAATGTCAGAACTCAGAAATGAAGTGGCTGACATCAAGGAGGATACTGAAATTACAAGAGCAGCCTGCAACGAGCTTGTTGAATGGGCAGAAAAGGCTTCTGTTGTCATTAATGTTCCATTTTTGCGTGTTGCAAACGGTTAAATAATGAATGATTTGATGAAAATACCACAGCAGATGAAAAATCAGGCTGTGGTATTTTTGTGATTTCAGATAAAAACCCAAAAATTCACTTTTATATTACGCATGGATATGGTATAATATACTTAATTGTATTTATTAATTGAAAATGATGGGAGATGCTGAAATGTCAGATTTTATACGAAAAAATATATGTGATGGTGTTGCTTTCGGCAGTGTGACGGATGACAGATTCAAAATAGGACGGCTAAGTTCTACTTTGATCGTACCGCTGAGCAAAGAAACTGCGGCGGCGAATGCACTGCTGTTCTGTGTGCTCACACGTTCATGCAAAAAATATCCCGATTTTACAGCACTCAACCGTAAGCTTGACAGTTTATACGGAGCAGCACTGTATCCGTCTGTAAACCAGATCGGGGATCATCAGACTCTGACAATATCTGTAACAGGAATTGATGACAGATATGTTTTGGACGGGGAATCAGTTTCTTCGGAGCTTGCAGAACTTTTGTGTTCTATCTTGTTTGAGCCGAATGTTGTTGACAGACACTTTGCAGATGATGATGTGGAGCAGGAAAGACGACAGCTGATTGAAAATATTGATTCAGAATATAACGATAAACGACTGTATGCGATAAAACGCTGTGTAGAGCTGATGTGCAGGGATGAACTTTATTCCATCGGACGTTTCGGAAGCAGGGACGATGTGGAAAAGCTTACTCATGAAAATATTTACTCGGCATGGGAAAATCTTCTCGGGCAATCCAGAGTGGAGCTGACCATGCTCGGTAACAGTGATGTGCAGAAGGCATATGACGGATTTGAAAAATATTTCAAGGACAGACCACGGACATTTCATGAGATTGAACATCAGCAGGTAACTCACGAAAAGGTAATACGGGCAAGTGAAAAAGAGGATGTGTCGCAGTCCAAACTTGTGATGGGATTCAGATGCAGTTATTTCAAAAATGACGAGGACTGTCTGGCAAATTCACTGATGTCTGCTGTTCTTGGAGGAACACCCACGTCGAAGCTGTTTTTGAATGTGCGTGAAAAAGAGAGTCTTTGTTATTATTGTGTCAGTCGTGTTGATAATAATAAAGGGATTATGCTGATCGACAGCGGCGTTGAAACGAAAAATATAGAAAAAACGGAAGAAGCAGTACTCAAACAGCTGAATGCCCTTAAAAACGGAGAGGTGACAGACAGCGAAATTGATAATGCAAAGCTTGCGATCAAAAATTCGCTGATGTCCTCGCTTGATAATCTGGGAGCGATCCAGAGTTTTTATACCAGTAAAATCATGCGTGATAACAGACTTTCTCCGCTGAAAGCGGCAGAGGCGGTTGACAGGATCACCAAGGACAGAATTATTGAGCTTGCACAGAGCATTGAGCTTGATACGGTTTTTGCACTCAGAGGTAACTGATAAGGAAAAGAGGTGTATTCCGCCGAAAAAACGGCGGCAGTAATATGAGTTATACGATCATCAAAAATGAGCGGCTGAATGAACAATATTATCGTCTGGAGCATAGTTCGGGTCTGACACTTCTGGTGTACCCGAAAAAGGGCTTCAATTCAATATACGCAAGTATCGGAACAAAATTCGGTTCGATCTATTCCCGTTTTATCCATAACGGAAAGGAGATCACAGTTCCTGACGGAACGGCACATTATTTAGAGCATAAGCTTTTTGAAAGCGAGGATGGCGATGCATTTTCCAAATATGCCAAAACTGGTGCGTCGGCAAATGCCTATACTTCTTTTGATATGACCTGTTATCTGTTTTCTTGTACAGATCATTTCCGTGAATCACTTGAGATCCTGATCGATCTGATGCAAACCCCTTATTTTACCAAAGAAACGGTAGCAAAGGAGCAGGGGATTATATTGCAGGAAATCAAGATGTATGAGGACAGTCCCGACTGGAGAGTGATGATGAATCTTTTCCAGGGATTGTATCACAATCATCCTATTAATATTGATATTGCAGGCAGTGTAGAAAGTATTTCGGAAATCACACCCGAAATTCTGTATGAATGTTACAACAGCTATTATAACCTTCATAATATGGTGATGACTGTTGTAGGCGGTGTTGACCCGGCTGAGGTACTTTCGATTGTTGATGAAAAAATCAAGCCAAGCGAAACAATCGATACAAGAGTGATCTTCCCTGAAGAGCCTTATCATGTTGTAAAAAGCTACACAGACCAGGTACTGCCTGTTGCTGTACCGATGTTTGAACTTGGTTTTAAAGAGGACAGCACAGATCAATATGCAACCAATAAGGAACTGATATGTACCAGTATATTAATGAATGCGTTTGCAGGAGAAAGCTCGGAACTTTACCGTAAGTTACTTGACCAAAAGCTGATTAATTCAACCTTTGGTCATGAATATCTGGAGGGACTCGGTTATCGTTCACTGATACTTTCGGGTGAATCAAGAAATCCGAAGGCGGCGGCAGAAATGATAGATGAGGCTGTCAGAAAGCTGCATAAGGAAGGTATCTCTCGGGCAAATTTTGAAAATGCCAGAAAAATTGTTTACGGTAAGATCGTAGCAGGCTTTGACCACAAGCAGTCGATTGCCTCCGAACTGATGAATGGTGCGTTTACAGGCAGAGAGATATTTGAAACAGTCGATGCCATAGCGAATGTTACCGCTGATGATATCAACGAAAGATTGGAAAAAGAGCTTGATCCCGATAACAGCTGTCTGTCTGTTGTAAAGGGAGAGTAATTCAAAATCGGAGGATAAAAAATGTATAATGTCAGCTTTCCGGGACTGGGGATTAGCTTCACGGTAAATCGGGTTGCATTTTCTATCGGAAGTTTTAATGTATATTGGTACGGACTGATTATCGGAGCAGGTTTTCTGCTTGCGTTTCTGTTTGCCATGCTGAGTCTGAAGCGTTACGGTATCAACAAAGATCAGTTTATCGATTGTGTGCTTGTGGGACTTGTGGCAGGAATTATCGGTGCAAGAGCCTATTATGTGATTTTTTCATGGGACAGCTATAAGGATAATCTGACAGAAATTTTTGTGATACACAACGGCGGGCTGGCGATATTCGGCGGCATCATCGGCGGACTTGGGGCAGGCTGTATTGTGGCAAAGATCAAGAAAATGAATATCCCCGCTATCCTTGACATCGGCGGCATGGGCTTTCTGATCGGTCAGGGAATTGGCAGATGGGGAAACTTTGTCAATCAGGAGGCTTTCGGAACGCCGACAGATCTTCCGTGGGGCATGGTGAGCGAAAATACAGACGGTGTTGCTGTTCATCCTTGTTTTTTCTATGAATCAGTATGGTGTCTGCTGGGATTTTTTGTACTGTACTTTATCAGCCGGAAGTGGAGAAAATTTGACGGACAGATGTTTCTTCTGTATCTGATCTGGTACGGACTGGAGCGTATGATCGTGGAAGGTTTGCGTACAGACAGTCTTTATACACCGCTTTTCGGACTGAGAGTATCGCAGATCTTGGCGGCAGTAATCGTAATTGTTGGAATTGTTCTGTTGATTATCAATCTGAGAAAAGCAAAGAAACACGAAAAGCTTCATACGGAATATTGATCATAAATCAAAAACTGCAAAGAGGTGTTTAAAAATGGCTAAGATCATAAGCGGAAAGGAAGTTTCTGCAAAGGTAAGAGCGGAGGTAAAGGCAGAATGTGATCTGCTCAAGGCAAAGGGAATCAATCCCGGACTTGCGGTGATCATTGTCGGAGACGACCCTGCTTCAAGAGTATATGTCAACAATAAGAAAAAAGCGTGTGCGGATGTAGGCTTTGTGTCGGAGGAATATGCACTGCCGGCGGAAACAACACAGAAGGAGCTTTTAAAGCTGATCGATGAGCTGAACAGCAAGCCTGAAATTAATGGTATCCTGTGTCAGCTGCCGCTGCCGAAGCACCTTGATGAAACAGCGGTGATCAATGCGATCTCTCCGCTGAAAGATGTGGATGCTTTTCATCCGTCCAATGTCGGCAAGATCATGATTGGTGATTATCATTTCCTTCCCTGCACACCGGCAGGCGTGATGGAAATGATACATACTGAGGGAATTGAGG